>CALBIE010000799.1 GCA_937893495.1 uncultured Verrucomicrobiales bacterium
CCAACAGAATTGGGCCGACTGTTTCCGTCTTGATTTAAGAATCTGGGGCGAATTCTGGATACAAGCAACTGTGTTCTTTAAAAATACTTCACGCGAGCCCTTACAAATAATTCACCTGCTCACACTGGGCGACGCCGAACCCATCGCTGACGAGCCGTGACAAAATGCGGCACAACAATTGCATGTACAGGAGGCGCGGTCGGGTGCGGGTTGCGAATTGATACCACCCGCCGCACGCCGGTAATGTGGGGCGTTATCTTTTGGGGAAGGCGGGGGGCAGATTGTTTTGGGTGCCGAACTGAATGATTGTTCACTCTTCGATTTCACGAAGTCGAAACATCTTCGTTCACTCCCTTTCAACCGCCACGGCGCACAGCACGGGTTGCCCGCCAGCTTGGTTCGCGGCGGATTTCAGAGTGATGGTCAGGGATTCGGTGACGGATACGCCGCGAAATTTACGGGTGATTGCCCGGCGCGGGCCTCCCGCTGTGGCGGTGATGTCGAACTGCCGCAGCACGGGTTTGCCCTGGAGCAGCACGTCAAAGATCCGTTCTCCGGTTTTCACGCCATCCTCCAGTTCCGCGAAGCAGAGAGTGACGGTGTAGGCGGCGGCCGGTTGTCCCTTTTCCTGCAGGCGGAAGGTCAGCGGCTTGTCACCGTGATAGCCGGAGGTGAATAACCATGGCAGTTCATGCCCCGTCACTGTGACGAGGTCCGGCGACTGGTGGTAGAACATGCTGGCGTCGTGCTGATAACGCGGCAGCCAACCGCCCACCATGCCGTCATTTCCCGTTGCCGGATAGGGCATCCACAGCCGTCGTTGGCCATCTTCGCGATAACCGGGCGCGCCGAGATTGATGTAGGCATGCTTTACTGGAAACGACTTCACCGGGGCGCGTCCGCCGGCCACGCCGGTCGCCCAGTCACGGCTGAACGTCCGCGGATACAACGCGACTGAGGTGTGAATGCCGCTGGACGAGCAGGTGCAGCCGGAACGTCCTTCCGGCGCCACGAACACGCCATTGGCCGGCGTGGCATTCAGGCCGCACGCGAGCGAAAGTCCGTTGAACGAAGAAAAGCCTTCCGTCGAGTCGAGGTTGCAGTAGCCGATGCCATCCTTGTTTCCGAAGAGCGTCGCGCCGGAAGCCAGCACGTGACTGCAGCCAATGTAACCACGATGAAAATCGAACGCCTGCGGTTCACCTGAAAGCGGATTGGTAATCGTCTTCGGCTCGCCGGTCTTCAGGTTCCACGCGAATGGTTCAGCGTAAACGTAATCCCCCACGATGATCGGACGCTTGCGATAGCCTTTGCGCCCACCCCAACGATACGAACCGTCCTTGCTGGAAAACACGTAGAGTGCGCGGCGGGCGAATTCACCGGCCAGGAATTCGCGATGCGGGTGACCGAGGCTGCCGGTGCCGTGAACCACCACCATGCCATCCTTGACCATGCACGAAACGGCGGAACGTCCATCGAGCAGGGCGTTGTCGTCCAGCGTGATGTCACTCGCGTCGAACGGAATCTCCCAACGTGGTTTGCCGGTGGCCATGTCAAGCGCCACGAGCTTGCGCAGGTCGGGTTCAATCGGTTTGCCGCGCCGGCTCACGGGGCGGCGTTCGGGAACGGCGGAATTTTTTTGCGGAATCATCTGGCGCGCCCGTTCCTTTTCCGTGGCGGATAAAACCTGATCCACGTAAAACATCATGTCATCGCCGATGGCAATGCCGTCGTGTTCCACCAGACCAATGCGGCGCTGCCACTGAAGCGCCCCGGTTGTGGTGTTCAGTGCGAAAAGTTCATCGCTGTGCTTTTGGTCGGCCTTGCCGCGGGTCTTCCCCGACACACCACGACTGCCGAACAGCATTCCCTCATGGCGGGCCAGCCAGCCCCACAAGGGCTTCGAGCCATCTTCCCGTTTTGGTGCGGTAAACTTGTTCAGCGTCTTGCCCGACAGCGCGTCGAGATGCCAGCACTCGGTGTCCCCAATGACGATGAACAGCCCGCTCGGGTCGGCCGCGATGTTGGACGTGCCGATGGGCAGATGCAAACGAGTCGCGCCGGGAATGTGGCGTTCCCAATACTTCACGCCGTTGTAGGTGTCGTAAGCCATCACGCGGTCGTAACCAATCGTGTAGAGAATACCGTTGACTATCAGCGGCATGGGGCCGGTGGCATGCCGGTCGATGCGTTCACGCGGCCCCGGCTCGCCATACCACAGGATGCCGAACGGTCCCTTCACGCGGGTGTCCTCGCTGGAGTAAGTGTTCGCGGGAGAGGCGTAGTTGTGTGACCAGTCGCGTGTGCCCGGCAGCTTGCCGCGTCGGATAATGGCAATCCCGTTCGTCAACGAAACTTCCGCATCCGTCGCACGCAGGTTTTCAAGGGCAGTGAACGCGGTTGAATCGCCCTTGCCCGAAGTCTTGATGGCAACGCCGCCCAGTGGCCGCGTGACGCGGAGCATCTCGCTGGGCGGCACCGACGATCCGTCGCTCCGGTCCACCACGAGATTGAAGAGATACGGAGCAAACGGAAGCTGCTTCGAGTCGGCGACGATAGCCGTGATGCGATTTCCATAGCGACCAGTGGTGGCGATGCGGGTGCGTATCTCGCGCAAGTCCGCTTCCTCCCGGACGAGTAACTGAATCGTCAGGCCCGTCCGACGCGCCAGCTCATCGGCCAGGCGGCCATCGTCGCCGATGATTAGTGCGTAACCGCGTTTGAACCGATGGTTTGACAGGATTTGATCCGCCAGTTTACGGGCTTCGTGCTGGCGCTTGTCATCGGGAAACGGTAATGCATCGGCCGGTTGCGCGGTGCGCACCTGCACCGGTTGCGTCGGAGATTCGGTCGTCGCATAACAGCGGACATTCCCGTCTATCGTGCTCACCAACAGACGGCCATTGGCCGCCGCCAACGCGCGGACCCGGCTGCCGGTTTTTTCACTCCAAAGCAGTTTGCCCGAACTCGCGTCGAGGGCATGCAACTGATTCTCGCCACCGGCATACAATACGTTGCCGGCCAGAATAAATGACTCCGTCGCCTCGAGTGGCGTCATCCATCGGCATTGCCGGCGAATCTTGTCGAATACGGCTGGCGACGCCTTCAACCATTCGTCCCACGCCCGCTGGCCGTAGCGCAGCGAGGTTTGGCGCAACTCAACAGCCCGTGGATGATTCTCGCTGTGCTGCGCGACGATACGGTCGTATTCCTCCATCCATTCCAGGCGGTCCGCTACGCGCAATTGCTTGTAGAGCTTTTCGAATTCAAGGCACTCATTCCGGCTGATCGCGGGCAGTCGCGCCCGATCGATGGCGAGCACATGGTAATCCGTGGCGAAGTAGGCGACGTCATTCTTCAGCGCGGTCTGCCGGGCGTTGAACCAATTGAACACGAGCTGTCCTCGTTCAATCTTTCGATAGCGATTGGTCCAGGCTTCGTCGGGATTGTAGCCAAGCAGGCAGGCGCGTCCGAAAACGAGTTGTTGGCCATCCCAGAGCTGGGCGTAGTCGCCGCCGTTGTAGAACCGGTATTCGTGGGAACGTGGGACGATCGGAAAGGGCGTCGCGAACGGGATGGAACGCCCATCGGTCTTGCTGAAGCGGGCCGGGGAAATTCGCGAGGTGATGAAGATCGAATCCTTTCCGGCCAGCGGATAACCCTGCGGAGCCAGGCTTTCATGACCGGCCGGATTGGAGGATTGGTTGACTTCTTTCTGCCAGAGTAATTTGCCGTTGGAAGGATTGACCGCAAAGAGATACACGCCTTCGCTGGGAAAAAGGCCCGCCGTGAAATACGCGACGCCGTCTTCAATCATGATGCCCGCGCGGATGGGCCACACCGATGAGAATCGACCATACCCCAGCATCTGCTCCGGGGTCGGGGCCGCATTGAACGTCCATACTGCTTCCCCCGTGCGAGCGTTCAGACAATAAGCCCGGCCATCGTCCGCTCCAAAGTAAAGATTGCCGTTCCAATAGGTCGGCGCGAGTCGCGGTGCGGCACCCGTAAAAAACGTCCAGCGAATCGTTCCGGTCCCGGCGTCAATGGCATACACCCGATTCTCGGCGGAGGAGGAGAAGTAAACGGTGTCACCGACGATGATGGCAGGATGCGAATCGTCGAAACTGACATTGCTCTTGTTCTTCCGGGCACCGTATCCATTGACCGGCAGGGACCAGCCGGCTGCCGGTCTCGCTGGGGCTTCGTAAATCCATTGCAGATTCAAGGGCGGCACGAGCGATTCGTCGGTGACGGATGTCCGTTGGTTATCGTGGGCAAACGTCGGCCAATCAGTCGCATGGCTGTTGATGAAAAGCCCGAGATGGAAACACGTGACAACGACAGTGCATGGGTTCATTGGAGTCCTTTCCATATGGTCATGGTTTTGAGTAGTTCAATGGGAGCCGGACGACAAGCTTCATTCAATCTGGGTTGAACGTCTTGGAATCAGAAATGCCAACAAAGCCCTGCCGGTCGGCGCAAAACGGGATGGGAAATCCAATTTCACATTGGTTTTTCAAATTGTATCCCTTCGCGTTTGGTCGTAGAAGCTAACCATGAAAAGCCCATCTGCTGTCATTCTTTCTCGCCGTAACGCACTGCTCGCGGTGTTGCTGGCGTTCATCGGCGGAATCGGCCCGACGAGCTTTTCCGCATCCGGCGCGGCAAAGATCAAGGGACAACGCGTCTTCACGGCGGGGCACAGCTTCCATGTTTTCATGCCGGCCATTCTGAACGACATCGCCGGCAAGGCCAGCGTGGATGGACATGTGCTGGCTGGTCTCCAGGGTATCGGAGGCTCACGGGTCATTCAGCATTGGGATCTGGCGGGGGAGAAGAACAGGGTCAAGCCGGCACTGGAATCCGGGAAAGTCGATGTGCTGACCCTTTCGCCGATCTACCTTCCGGATGAAGGCATCGAGAAACTAACGAAACTTGCGCTCGAACATAATCCAGCCGTTCGGGTAACGGTGCAGGAATTCTGGCTGCCGTTTGACAGTCAACCCGCCTGGGCCAAACGTCCGAAGACAATTGATCGGGATGCGAAGACGATTGCCGAATTGCGGGAGGCCCACGCGGGTTACTTCGAGAGCATGGACGAACATGTGCGCGCGTTGAATCGGCAATTTGGAAAACCGGTGCTGTACGTGGTCCCGGTTGGCCAGGCGGTACTCGCGTTGCGGGAGAAGATCATCAATGGCGATGTGCCGGGAATAAAAAAGCAAAGCGATTTGTTCACGGATGTTCTGGGTCATGTTCATGCTCCGATCAGAGTGCTGGCCGCGTATTGTCACTTTGCCGTGATTTACCGGACCAGTCCGGTTGGCTTGCCGGTGCCGCTCGCGCTCGGAAAACAAACCGAAGCGAAGGAGTTGAATGGACTCCTCCAGAAAATGGCTTGGGACGCCGTCTCAAAACATCCGCTGAGCGGCGTCAAACCGTAAATGCGGATGGAGTTAGGTTCGCAAACAACCCGTTCAACCGGTAGCCATCGACGTGAGGGGAATTGGAGCATGACGATAGTGCGGCATGAAGGCGGCGAACTTTTGGACACTTGGGCCGATGAATACGATGTGGGGCAGGTCTCCGACCTGCCGGTTGCGGCCTCTCTGAGGGCGCGTTCGCCATTGGCACAGTGCCCGAAGTTGCCCAGTGCAGTCCGGGGAACCAGAGGTTCCCGGAACCGGCGGGTCGGAGACCCACCCCACATTTGGCAAACCGTTCGTTGGCAGACGAAATGAACGGTTTCGACATCCACGGAAATCGTTCTTACTATTCCTCGGCTCCCCATGTCACCTTGTAACAGCTTATGAATCGATTTTCTGGTTTCAGTGTCGTGACGGCATTTTGCATCGCGATGAATTTTTGCGACGCGGCGGATAAGCCGGAGTACGCTTCGCACCCACCGATGCGGCCGCTTCCCACGGCTCGAACGTTCGTGCTGTCCGATGGACTGAAACGATTTGTGGATGCGGTTCGGGGCGATGATGCGAATGCGGGCAGCGACCGGAAGCCGTGGAAATCGTTGACGCACTCCATTCGGCAATTGAAGCCCGGTGACACGCTCTATCTGCGGGGCGGTGTCTATTACGAGAAAGTTTCCCTCAGTCAGTCGGGCACTTCGAACGCGCCGATTACCATCGCCTCGTATCCGGGTGAACTGGCGATTATCGATGGCGGATTGAAGGAGTTCGCGGATTCGCCCGCGACAAGTTGGAAGCCGTTCCAAGGCGGAGCGGAGGGAGAATACGTTTCCACGAAAACCTATGCACATCTCGATGACCGCCGTGTGCCGACCCAATTTCTCCCCGCATCATGGGAGCCGATGTGGGGAATCGAAGAGGAACGTCCGCTGGCGCTCGGTCATTTTGCCGACTCGATGGTGCCGCTGCATGGCTATCGTTTTTCACACGATTTGCGGGCGACGAATGAACTGTGGCTCGGCAACAAAAAAAAGATGCGCGACATCGGAATTTATGGCGGGCCCGGAGTCTGGTTTAATCGTCAGACCGGGCGCGTTCATGTTCGCCTGGCGTATCATCGGCTGGACGGGCTCGGGGATAGTGCCTATCGCGGTGAAACCGATCCGCGAAAGCTCCCGTTGCATATTGCGGTCGGGTTCGGTGAGGACGTCTTTCGCTTGAACGGCGTTCGGCACGTCCAGATTCGAGATCTGGTATTTCGCGGCGCGACGGGGAGCCCGATGATTCACGTGTATGGTTCGCAACATATCGATATGGATCACGTCACTGTATTTGGTGGCTTTCCTGGATTGCTCCTGAACGCCTCGCAGAACATCCGACTGACGCATTCCGCATTTCGCGGACTGGCCGCACCATGGACATCACGGGCGCACATGAAATATCGCGGGACGGCGTCGTATCAAATCGTGCTGCGTAATGATCAGCCGGTCAACCGCGACTTTGAATTCGCCTGGAACGAATTCACCGACGATCACGATTTCGCCTTTCTGCGGTTTGCATGGAATCTACAGTTTCATCACAACCTGGTGGACAACTTCAATGACGATGGTCTCGAGTGTGGTGCCAAGCTGCGCAACCATACGATTTACATTTATCAGAACCGGATTGGCGCGTGCCTGATTCCGTTCACTCAGCACGAGATTGAGAAGGACGAATCGCCCCTCGATCACGATCCAAAGACCGGAGTGTATGTCTTCCGCAACGTTGTTGACCTGCGGGCGGGGACCTACAAGGGACCTCCAAAAGAGCCGGATTCGACGGGTGCTTTTCTCCACGGCGAAGGTCATCTGATCGGCGACCATGGCAGCCCAATCTGGGCGGTGATGCACGTGTATCACAACACGTTTCTGCGCCACACCCCGGTCTTTCGAAACTATTACCTGTTTGGCCTGGGCGCGCAGGCGTTGCGGAAGACCGAGCGCGATGTGTTCAACAATATTTTCGTCCAGAGTGACCGGGTGCCGGGAGTTGTTTTTGGTGGCATGAAGCAGGCCGAGAATATGCGGGAGGGCGGCAATTTGATCTGGGGCGTCAAAGAAGGCCACGTTATTTCCGTTGACCCATTTGCCAAGTATCGCAAATCACCTCTGTTTGCCGACAGTCGAAATCGCTATGAGCCGGGTTGGACGACACATGATCGGGTGGCCGACCCGTTGTTCGTCAAATTGTCGAGCGAAGAGACGAAGGGGGCGGATTTGCGCTTGCAGCGAGCAAGTCCGGCAGTTGACTCGGGCCAACCAGTCCCTCCCGAGTGGCCCGATCCATTGCGCGCCTCCGATTCCAACCGGCCCGATATTGGCGTGCTACCGCTTGGCGCGAAACCCTGGGGGGTCGGAATTGATGGAAGGATATCGCTTTTCGGCGGATCTATCCGATAAATGTTTTTTCATGTAATGAATTTGGATTGCCGAAATATCCGCGTTCGGGGATTGAAGGGCTAAAAGGCAATCACGATCATAAAATGATTGAGCAACTCCGTGCCCAATGAAAAAACTGATGTTCAAGGATCTGAAGAAGGATCTGAAAAAAATTCAGGTAGAAAATGAACCATCGAATCCGGGAGTGGTGCGGCGCGGTTGGAACGGTTTGTCAAATCTGGTGCGCGAATTGTTTGCTGGAGGCGATGTTGATCCGGTTTTGCAATCTTCCGAAGAGGTGATCCTGCTGCTGCAACTGAATGAGGAAGACCCAAACTTCGGTCTGTTGTTTTCGAGACTGGCGAGGATGTCTTCGGAAAAACGTGGCGCAACACTTGAGCAGGTCCGATCGTTGTCCGAACAAGGAAGTGAGGGAAGCGGATTGGTCGTGCTCCTGACCCGATTGCACGATTCAAATCGTTTCGAAATGGTATTTCGGGCAGTCCAGCAATTGAGCCGGAAACCGATTGTTTTCCTGGGGCGGGAATTCGGGCGGTTGGAGTTTGTCGTCCTTGTCGGTGCCTTGCTGGTTCTGGTCGTCTCGCTGTCGGTCTGTTTTGTTCGGATAAAACTCTAAGCGGCGATTACGTATCCCATTCTTTCAATTGTTTCTTCAACTGAATCGCCGCGCAGGCGTAGCCGCCCTCGTCGCCATCCACGAAATGGACGTGGTCGCCGCTATAGTCTCCAATCATGCAGGTCATCAACGCCGATTTGGAGGTAAAAATACCATACACGAGTTCCCGTCGTTTATGGCGTAAGGCGAGATACTTTTCGAGTTCCTCGCGCATTTGTGGTGTTCCCGAGAGAATCTGCCGAAGCATGTCGTCGAACTTTCGGAAGTCGGAGTTCGCAACCGTCTGCGATTTGTAGTCGCCCCAGTTGACACCCTTGAACCGCAACCCGAATCCCATGATCAACATCCCAATGAGCACCTGTAGTCGAATCGAGAACCAGTAAAGCACGGCGTTGAACCCACCCTTTCCGAACGTCCGAACGCGCGATTCGTGGCTCAGTTTTTGTCCGTCCAGCGTGAGGTTCAATCCCTTCGGCAGCAAGGGTTTGCATTCGTCGTCGGATCCATAGACGCGTTGGATTTCCTGGACGACGCCGAGGTAGATTTTTGCGCGCTCCACACGGGTGGCAGCCATTGCCCGAACGAGGAGTGAAACCGTTTCACCGCGCGGGCTCGGGATGTTTTGCCAGCGACATTCGAGCCCGGTCAGATCCGCCTCGCCATCCTGTTCACTCTCCGAAATCAGGTATTTGGATTGCAGTGATTCGTCCTTGATGCAGTGGTCCGCGTATTCCAATCCACCACCGGTGAATGCCGCCTGGGCGTAGTTTTCAGACACGCGATGTTTGGCGATCAACACCTGATGCCCGCCGACCGAGATGTCCCTCACGGGCACCATGCCAATCCGCAAATCGAGTTTGAAGAATTCTTTCGCCATGCGTCGGCAACCGATCAATGTCTGGCGGACGACCTCGCGCATGGATTCAGGAATGCACAGCGTCGCGCCGTCGCCGCCAAAGACATACGGAATGGATTGCCGACCGACCTTGTTGAGAATGCCCGTGATAATCGAAACCCCGATGGTGTTCACTTCCTTGTAACGGCCTTCCTGAATCGCTTTCGTGGAACCCTTTACATCGGCGACAACAACGATCCAATCGGGTGGAATCTCGACAAATCGTCCGGGTTCAGTGAGTCGCGAGAATTCCTGAACCGTGTCGAGCCTGGTGTAGAAATCGGTGTTCATGCCGGGCCTTGCATGGCGGTCTGGATGGCTGGCCACACTTTGTTCACCGCCGTATGATAGGCCATTAGCACTAGTATTATGAAGCCAACTCCGGCAACGGCATTGATCGCGGGGCCATTGCGATGCTGGCCCATAATTTCCCGGTGATTTGTCAACCAGAGCAGCGTTCCCGCCATCAACGGTGCCGCGATGACCGTGACGGCCTGCGCGGCCACGATGGCGCCGACGGGCTTCGCGCCAGATTTAATCACGTAAAGAGCAACGCCCATACCCACGAGCAACACGGCCGCCGTCAAAATGCGCGGTCCCTTGTCGGCCGGAGTACTTCCGAGCTTGAGGCCGTCTGAAAGGATAAACCCACCAATCATTGAGTTTACCAGAAACGATGAAAAGGCCGCGGAGAACAGTCCGAGGCAGAAGATGAAGCGACCTTTTTCGCCAAACAACGGTTGCAATGAATTTGCGACATCGGAGACGTTGGCCAATTCTTTGCCCCGCAATACTGCGGCTGCCGTGCACATCAGCATCAGAGTAATCAATGCCATGAGAATGGCCGAAACACGCGCGTCGATCAGGCCGGTATTCAAGTCATCCAATTGCCAGCCTTTGAAACGGACGAGGTAGGATTGATAATACGCGGCCGTGATCACAAAAGTCGTTCCCACGAGACCGAGAAGAGGCAATCCGATTTCAGAAAGTCCGGACGGGATGAATCCGGCCGCCAACTCGCCGACGGCGGGTTTGGCAAAGAACAGGTTGAGGGCAAATGAGAGCAACATCAGCCCGACAAAACACGTCATCAGCTTCTCGAGCACCTGGTAGAGATTGCGGAAACTGAAGACGAACGCCAGCGCGACAATGTTGAACAGGATGACCCAGTAATCGAACTCTTTATAGGCGGACAGGGCGGAATGCACGCCGAGATTATTGCCGAACTGAAATGCCGCAGAGATGAAGAACACTCCCAGTCCAATCAGAACAGCCAGCCATTGACCGGCGTATTTGCGGACCAGATCGCCGGTGGACGTCTGAGTGACGACAGCGAGTTTTGCCGCGAGCGCGGTGTAGGCGAGCATGAAGACGACGGCGACCACCACGACCCATACTTTTGAATACCCATCCGCCGCACCGATTTTCGAACTGGTGAGAATGCTTCCCGGTCCGATGACGACGCAGGCGGTGACGAGTCCAGGGCCGAGGGACTTCCACCAGGGTCTTGCCGTCACGGTAGTTTGATTTTCTTCTGTCATATTCTTTGGGTCAGTACAGGGTTCAACTGATTACGATGAATGGCTGGGTTGAGCATGTCAGAAACCAATTACGCTGAGAACCCGAAATAGTTACATCGAATCAGGTCGAATTGACTCAAAGCAATATTCACTGCCCCGGTTCTACTCAAACGCCATCCAAGTCATTTTCTTCTGAGGCAACGTGGGCATAATTGTACGATTTTGGACCGGGGGATTGGATTAAAGGCTTTACCCGTTTTAGGCCTTTTCGTGATAATCGTCGTAATGTCTGTCCGCGCAGAAGAAATCAATACCGCTAATCACACTCAGGATATTCTGGCCAAAGTGGAGGAGCCTGATGGCAACCTGGCTGATGCGGTTCGAAAGTCGCAGGATTATCTTTTCTCTATTCAGAAGGAAGAGGGCTATTGGGTCGGCGAATTGATGGTGGATTCGACGCTTGCGTCGGACATGATTGCTTACCATCACTGGGCTGGCGACATCGATCTGGAATGGCAGCGCAAAGCGGTTAACCGCATTTTTTCAATGCAACTGGAGGACGGCGGGTGGAACATTTACCACGGGGGTCCGGCGGAGGTAAACGCCACCATCAAGGCCTATCTGGCTTTGAAACTGGCGGCTGTGTCGGTGAAAGACCCGCGCATGCTCAAGGCGCGCGAAATGGCGGTGCACCTGGGCGGAGTCCCGCGGATGAACACGTTTTCGAAACTCTACCTCTCGCTGCTCGGGCTTTGGCCCTGGAAATATGTGCCAACGATTCCGTGCGAAGTCCTGTTCATCGGCAAGTGGTTTCACGTCAACTTCTGGGACATGAGCAACTGGAGCCGGGCGATGCTCGTCCCACTGGCCATTATTAATCATTTTAAGCCGACTCGACCCTGTGGCGTCACGCTCGACGAACTTTATCCGGAGGGTTTTCACGAGCGGGATTGCGCCTTGCCGCGCGACCCGGAGTTTTTCACCTGGCGCAATTTTTTCCTGCGATTGGACAAGCTTCACAAGTTTGCTGAGTTGTGGGCAAGGGGAGGGATTCATCCGTTTCGGAGTCGGGCCTTGAAACGATGTGAAGAATGGATGCTGGAACGGTTTGAGGGCTCGGACGGTTTGGCGGCGATTTTTCCGGCGATGCTCAACGCGTTGATCGCTCTGAAAGCTCTCGGTTACGCGGACGACCACCCGCAGGTCAAGCGCGCCGAGCGCGAACTGGAAAAGCTGGAGCACCACACCGAGGATGATTTGCGGATCGAACCCTGTTTTTCACCCGTGTGGGATACGGCGATCGTAAATATTTGTCTGCGAGAATCCGGCGTGCCCGCTGACCACCCGGCGATGGTCAGGGCAACCGATTGGTTGATGGATAAGGAAATCCGGTTTCGGGGCGATTGGTATCATAAGAACCCGGTGGATGTGGAGCCCAGCGGCTGGGTTTTTGAGTTCGAGAACAAGTGGAACCCGGATGTGGATGACACGGCCATGGTGCTGCTGGCGTTACGGCAGGTGCCGACGGATGATGTCAAACGGCGGGACGAATGTTTTCGTCGCGGCATGGACTGGATGTTGGCCTTTCAATGTAAGGATGGTGGTTGGGCAGCGTTCGATAAGGACTGCACGAAGAGCATCATGGAAAAAGTTCCATTCGCGGATCATAACGCGATGCTGGATCCCGAATGCGCGGACATCACCGCGAGAATTCTCGAACTGCTTGGGTACGAGGGATATTCCACGAGCCATCCGCAGGTCGTGCGGGCGCTCGAATACCTCATGGCGCAGCAGGAGGAGGACGGCTCATGGTACGGCCGCTGGGGGGTCAATTACGTCTATGGAACCTGGCAGGTCTTGAGGGGATTGAGCGCGTTGAATTTGAACATGAACGAGCCGTGGCTCCAAAAGGCGAAAGAGTGGCTCATCAGCGTCCAACGCGCGGATGGCGGATGGGGGGAGCGATGCAATACGTACA
Source organism: uncultured Verrucomicrobiales bacterium (assembly GCA_937893495.1). Taxonomy (GTDB): domain Bacteria; phylum Verrucomicrobiota; class Verrucomicrobiia; order Limisphaerales; family JAYPXF01; genus CALBIE01. The sequence goes on from CALBIE010000799.1 coordinate 12,874, forward strand.
ACGATCCGGTTTACAAGGGCGAAGGCCCAAGCACGGCATCGCAAACGGCCTGGGCCGTGATGGGCTTATGCACGTTTAACGATCCGAACATTCCGGCGCTCCGCACGGGCATCGAGTATCTGATTCGCATGCAGAGCGAGGATGGTTCGTGGGCGGAGGACGAGACCACAGGAACTGGTTTTCCGCAGGTGTTTTACCTGAAATACGATATGTATCGAAATACCTGGCCACTGCTCGCGCTGGCAACGTATCGGCGGATTTGCGACGGGCAGCAGGCGGGCGAATTACTGAACTTGAAGGGTGTTTCGTAGCGCAGGCGTCCCGCCTGCCAAACGGTTTGGATTATTTGCGAGAGTGGTCGAAAATTCAGAGGCGGTTGCCGCGCTGACGGAAGTCCTCGGCAGGCTGGAAGCCCGCGCCACAGCAGAATGAAATCCACACTAATCACCTTCGCAGTACGCGACGAGGCGGCACCGTTCCTCCGACACGGCGTGGTTGTCGTCGATCATCTCATTACCCACATAGGGAAGGTCGCTGCGGCTCGGGCGATGGAGAGTTATCTTCAGACAAAGCGGCCTGAACTGGTATTGACGTGCGGTTTTTGCGGTGGATTGAATCCGGAACTGAAATCGGGCGATGTCGTGTATGCTACTCTGGACGGTGCGCTTGGCGAGATACTGGCCGCCGCGGGTTTGCCTCGAGTGAAGTTTTACTCTTCGGACCGAATCATCATAACGGCCGAAGAGAAACGGAAAGCACGGGAATCGAGCGGCTGTGATGCCGTGGAAATGGAGTCTGGCGCGATCTCCTCGATTTGCCGACGCGAAAATATTCCAGTGGCGACAGTTCGGGTGATTTCGGACACGGCGAATGAAGACCTGCCGATTGATTTCAATCGAGTGACAGGCGTGGACGGACGGCTTCAGTTTAGCGGACTCGCGTTGTCCATCGCGGCTGCGCCGTGGAAGATACCGGCACTGATCCGATTGGGCAAAAGTTCAAACATGGCAGCAAGCCAGCTTGCGCGCGTGTTGAACGAATTACTGCCCCGCCTTGGGGCCGACTAGAGTTGCTCCGGGTGGTGGCGATTCTTCGCTTCGTTTGACCTTTTCACTCCACGTGATGAGGCCGACTCCAGCCATGATGAGGATGACGCCGGTCCAGCGCAGGGGAGAGACGTTTTCGTGAAGGAGGTAACGGGCGGCAAGGGTTGTCAGGACAAATCCGAGCGCGGTCAGCGGCCAGATGAAACTGACGTCGCTCCGGGACATCAGGACCAGCAGGGTGGCGAAGAACGCGGCCTCGAAGGCGACGCCGAGTAATAGACTCGGATTCGTGATGCCGCTGCGAATGAGGCGGAGGATTTCACTGGGATTGATTGCCTGAACCTCGCCGATTTGCTTTAAACCCTTGCTCAGAAAGACCACCCCGATAGCTTCGCAGATGAGGCCGAGAATCAGTATCGCGATTAGTTTTGCCATAATTTGAATTTGCCGATTTAGGTTGTCGCCGGGGCTTGTCAGAGTCTTCCGGGCTGTTGTCTGCGGATGTCTTGCGTCGAGCCTTCGCGAAGGGTACGTGCCGGGTATCCGGTTCAACCGTCCGGGCAAAGGCTACCTCGCCCAGACCGCGATAGGTCGTCAATGCGATGCCGAGTTCATCGATCAGATCGCGCACGCGGGGGCTGGTGAGAGCCGCAAATTCGTGTTTGAACGCGTCCAGCGACGGGTGGCAATAAAGTTCGGAATCTCCCTTGGGCAGCAGCGGCAGGAGTGCGGTGAGAAACTGTTCGTTGACGCGGGCATTTTGCAGCAGGCCGAAAACCCGATCCGTGTAACGAATGTTTCGTTCCCGCAGGGATGGCTCGGCGCGGGCACTCAGCCAATTGAAAATGAATGAGTGGCTTCTGCGATAAAACCAAGGTCCGGGCGCCACGCGTGCGTTGAGCGAATAGGGATCGCGAGTGAGTCGGATGTTGCCTATTCCCCATTCCAAATAATGATTGCTCAAAAGCGAGAACACCGTCGGGTGCAGGTGCATGTTCAAGTGTCCGTTCACATGGTCCAGCGGCAGGTCGGTGGCGTGAAATTTCTTGAACTGCGCGGCGATTTCATAGCGCAACTGGCCGCGCAACCGCTGCGTGGCGAAATAGCGGAAACCAGTTTTGACCGGGGAATCGCTGAAGTTGCCGAACGGATCCACGAGCCCGGGGATTTCGCCGTGGGGCAGGGTGGATTTGCCGCAGACCAGTGTCAGGTGAAGACCCACTCCGAGCGAGGGGGTTGCTTTTGCCATGGTTACGGCTTCCTGAAACGCATCGCCATTCACCATCAGGCTGGCGCTCGTGAGTATTCCTTCGCGATGGGCGCGGATGATGGCTTCATTGATCGAGGGTGATTTGCCGAAATCGTCGGCATTCACGATCAAGCGTCGGCCGGAATCACGGTGTGCCATAGTTGGGAACCATTGCGCCGGTGAAGTGGCGAAACCAGGTACGGAGGATGAGGAAAAGCTTTTGCGGCTTACTCAGGCGCATCGGAGTCAGGCTGAGTACGTTGAAATGACTTCGCTCGAGCTTGCAGAGCAGACGCCAGTAAACTGAGCCCATCAGTTCGGCGGAAACCATGGCGCGGCGATCTTCGCGGGGCAGCGCCTCTCGGGCTTTGCGATAGTAATCGCGCGCCCGGGCGGCAACGGTGCCGGCGAGTTCGGCAAACGCAGGAGAATAGCGTCCCTCGAGAATATCTGCCTCGGTGACGCCGTGGCGTTTCAATTCCGCCAGGGGCAGATAGATCCGCGCCCGTCCGGCATCGTTTCCGACATCGCGCAGGATATTGGTCAGCTGCAGCGCCTTGCCAAGATGCACGGCGTACTCCGTGCATTGCGGATTCCGGTAGCCGAATATTTCAATGCTCAGCAACCCAACCACCGAGGCGACCCGATAGCAGTATTGTTCGAGTTGCTCAAAGGTTTCGTAGCGGGTGACGTCCAGATCCATCTCGACGCCCTTGATCAGTTCGTCAAACAGACTGAAGGAAAGGCCATATTTTTGAATGACGGGTTTCAATTCCTGATTGACCGGAAACCGGGGTGTGCCGTTTTCACAGGCTGCACGAATGTCGTCGCGCCATTGCTGAAGTTGTTCACGTCGGGTGGCCAGCGGAATCGATTCTTCATCGGCGACGTCATCGACTTCGCGACAGAAGGCGTACAAGGTGCTCATTCCGGCCCGTTTTTCCGGCGGCAGAAGAATGAACGCGAGCGCAAGATTCGAGGCGCTCTTCCGGGTAATCGCTTCACTGACCGGTTGATTCATGGCGTTTTTGCGACTACGACCTTGTCCGGGGTGGTGGCAAGCCGCCGCTCTCGGCAACCGTCGGGTTGCGGCGGAGCCGGCGTCGGCGCCGTTTTGGCGAATGGTCGCCGGAATTGCCCGTTCTCAGTCCCCGTTTATTCCCGGCACGTTTCCACGCGAAATAAATCCAAGCCATCCCAACCAGGGTCACGGCCAAGGGAACAAGAATGGCGACCGACAAGTCCTTGAGGATTCCCCCGTCGCCGCCGGCGATCGGTTTTGCCGGCAGCAATTCCTCCAGGCTGGTGGCAGCCAGCAGCACGGATGCCGGGGAAAGCGTCATGGATCAATCCTCCTGGCCAACTGTTTCCGGAACTTCCTCGGCATTCGGATCATTGGAAATGTTGAGCCTTTGCATGCGATAACGCAGTGCGTGACGGGTGACCTGAAGGCTCTCTGCGGTTTTGTTAATGCTGTAGTTATTGCGTTCGAGCGTCTGCGTGATCAGTTGCTTTTCATAGTCAGACAACGCCTCGTCCAGTGGTTTGTTGGTGGAAATCGTAAATTTTTCATCACCACGCAGTCTGGCTTCCAATTCAAAATCCGGCAAATGGGAGGGAAGAATTTCTTCGTCCGGGGCAAGGATCACCGCGCGTTCAATGACGTTTTTCAGTTCCCGCACATTTCCGGGCCAGGAATGACCGAGCAGTCTCTGACGAGCAGCCGGAGACAGGTGAGCCGGTGGTTTTTTGAGGCTCGCCGCAAAGATTTTCAGGAAGTGGCCAGCCAGCAACGGAATGTCGTCTCCCCGGTCGCGCAGCGGCGCGGGCCGAAACTGAACGACGTTGAGCCGGTGAAACAAGTCTTCGCGAAACTCGTTGTTGCGAATGGCGCTGACGATGTTCCGATTCGTGGCAGCGATCAGGCGCACATTGACACGAAGTTCCTCATTGCCGCCGACCCGGGTAAAACTGCCATCCTCCAGAAACCGGAGAAGCTTGGCTTGCAGCGGGCGGCTCATGTCGCCGATCTCGTCCAGAAATATTGTGCCACCATCGGCCTCTTCGACACGACCAGATTTCTGTTTTAGCGCACCGGTGAAGGCGCCTTTTTCATGGCCGAAAAGTTCACTCTCGAGAAGAGTTTCGGGAATGGCCGCGCAGTTGATGCGCACGTAGGTTTCGGCCCGCCGATTGCTTAACGAATGAACGGCTCCGGCAATCAGTTCTTTGCCAGTTCCGCTCTCGCCGAGGATCAGCACGGTGGCATCCGTCGGCGCGACGGTCTGGATCAACTGGCGCAGTTGCTGAACCTGGGTGGAGTTTCCGATGATGCGATCCAGCGAGTACCCTTCAATGACCTGATGGCGGAGTGCGGCGTTCTGCCAAATCAGTTTGTATCGTTCGGCGCATCGATTGATCGCGTGAAACAGTTCCTCGGGCGCAAATGGCTTTGGCAGGTAATCCACGGCACCGGATTTGATCGCGTCAACCGCCAGTTTTGGAGTTGCATAAGCCGTGATCATCAACGTTGGCAGGCTGGGCATTTGATCCTTCAATTTAGCCAGAAGATCGTAGCCGCTCATCCCGTCCAGGTGCGCATCGGTGATGACCATGAAATACTGGTCTTTCGCCAGACGTTTGAGTGCCTCCTCGGCGCTTTCGACGGCGTCCACTGTGTATCCTTCGTCTGCCAGAATCGACTGCAGCGACAAGCGCATGTTTTTCTCGTCGTCAACCAACAGCAATGGCGGCAATGGTACACTCATGGATATTCGGGCGTCAGGACTTTACCGGGGAACCTTAGTCGGAAGCGACAGCCTTTTCCAAGTTCGGAATCCACATCGACCTGTCCTCCGTAGATTTCGAGGTTATGCCTGACAATTGCCAGTCCGAGGCCGGTGCCGCGCTCTTTGGTCGAGAAATAGGCCTGAAAAACTTTGTCGATGTGGTTCGAAGGGATTCCGGGACCGTCATCCGCGACCTCAATCGTGACTGTTTGAGCTGCTGAACTGCGTACGGCGATGGAAATGTGCCCTTTTTCCCCCAGTGCTTCCCGCGAATTTATCAGTACGTTTACAAGAATCTCATTCAAATGCCCTCGTTGCATGAGCAGGTGGGGGATATTCGGCGGCACGGTCGTGGTCACTTTGATGGCGTGTTCCATTCCTTTCGGGAATACCTGTTGAATCGCCTTTTCTATCTCCTCTCGCACCTCCAGTCGTTCGACTTTTGCTTCGGCCAGTTTGGCGTATCCCATCAATTCCGTCAGAATCCGGTCCGATCGCTCGATTTCCTCTTCGATCATCTGAATCTGTTGCGCTGAATCGGGAAAATCTTTGACCACGGTTCGTTTCAGCCGGTAGGTGGCATTGTTGATGATCGTGAGCGGGTTTTTAAGTTGGTGGGCAATCTCCGCGGCGAGACGGCCGGTCGAGCGGAGCTGATGCTGTCGCGTGGCAAATTCGCGCTCCTCTTCGTGGGTCTGCAATTGCAGTTCGAGCAGCACGTTGATTCCGTACATGCAGATCGCCAGCAGTACCAGCAGTGCCACTCGCAAGAGCAGGGATTCACCGATTCCGCCCGCAGTGAGGACAACCAGTGCCGAACCGAGCGCGTATCCCAGGTCAATCGGTTCGTCCGATGTACCGGCCGCCGAATTGCCCGTTGAGTTCTTCGCCGGAGGGGTAGGGTTGGGCTTCGCTTTTGGAACAATCTTAATCGGTGGTTGCGGCGGCGCTTTTCTTTCCTTCCTGGGTGGGGTGAAAGTAATCTCGGTCATCTGCCGATCCACCTGCGAGACGGATCGATTCAATTCCAACATGGTTTGGTCCAGGACGGCTGCCAGAAGATAGCAAACGAGGACGAGAATATTTAAGAGCAACTGATTGCTGGTGCCCGGGATGCTTACTGCGTTCCTGACCACCAGAAATAGAAATATCCAGTAGATGGTGCTCTGAATTCCACCGGTTACCATGACCAGCAGGGCGACAAAGATGCCGTCGATAAGGTTCGAAATGAAGACCAGCCAGTGCACAAGGTTGATAGGAAGGAAGTCCATCAGTAGCAGGACCGTCGCCATCAAAAGATTGAATATGCAATAAACCAGAAACGCACCGCGGACGGTCTCCATGGCCAGGTCGCCCATGCTGTTCAAACCCTCAAACCATTCCGAAAAATACAGGTAGTATGCGAGCGCGATCAGGAGGGGAATCTTAATCGTCAGGCAGACGTCACGTTCCATGAAACGGATTCGATTGGCCTGCTGCTCGGCGGGAATCTCGCCGCTTCGGTGCAGAAGATTCTGCACTAGTTTGACAGTCGGCGAATCGAGAGGTTTCATGCAGAGAATGCCATTCAGGTCTTCGGAGTATCGAGCAGTTCCAGGACCTTTTCGACGATGCCGCCAACCTCCCATAGCCGACCGATGCCGTCGTATCCACACGAGAGCATCCCTTCATCCGGTCCGATGAAATGCGCCCCGCGTTCGGTCAGCAGTTCAACGTTCCGACGTGTCGCCGGGTGCAGCCACATCTTGCCGTTCATGGCGGGAGCGATGAGGAGTTTCGCCGCCGGATTGAGCGCGAGAGCGATACAGGTCAAGGCGTCATCCGCGATGCCGGTCGCCAGCCTGGCAATGACATTGGCGGTTGCCGGGGCGATCAATAACAACGCCGCTTCGTCCGCCAGTCGAATGTGCGTTGGTTTCCAGCCTTCCTCCTCGTCATACAAATCGGTGACCACAGGCTGACGGGACAGAACCTTGAACGGCAAGGGCGTGATGAACCGCTGCGCATCGGCCGTCATGACGACATTGACCCGGCAATCGGCGCGGGTCAGTTGACTGGCGATGTCCGCAGCCTTATGCGCGGCGATGGAGCCGGTGACGCCGAGGACGATGTTGGGTTGTGCTGGCATGAAATGGGTAGGCGTTTGGATTCAGCTTATTATTTGCCGGCAAACGAGTCCGGTGGTGCAAAGCGAGAGCGCCGCAGTTTTTCAGCCTCGTAAATGGCGAGCATGCGACGGCGGTCCGCCGCTCGCGTGCCGCTGACAATGATATAATCGTAGTGCTTCCAGTGGGCAATCTCGTGCCGTGCGGTTGCCAGTCTTTTTTTGATGACTGAAGGCGGATCCGTATTCCTGCGTTGCAGGCGCCGGGCCAGTACGGTCGGGTTGGCCGGCACGATAAACACCTCGACCAGTGCCGCTTTCAAAAATGCATCGCGACTGGCCTGCCGGCGGACGGCGGCGGCACCCTGCACGTCTATCGCCAGCAACACGTCGTGCCCGGTCTGGAGTTTTTCAACCACTTCGGACTTCAGTGAACCGTAATGATTGCCGTGTACTTCGGCTTGCTCGAGAAAATCGCCCGATTTGGCACGAGCCCGAAAATCGTCCGCTGTCAGAAAATGGTAGTCTTTCCCATCCACTTCCGCTTTGCGTGGCGGACGCGTCGTGCAGGTAATCGCTCGCCGAAGATTTGGGCAGCGATTGAGCAGGCTTTGAGCAAGCGTTGTCTTGCCCGCACCCGATGGAGCCGAGAGCACGATCAAAAGCGGTTTGGGCGATTGCGACTTTTTGCTTCGTGCGGATTTGGGCGTCTTTTTATTCAACGTTTTGTGTCTGTTCCCGGAACTTTTCCAGTTCCGTCTTGGCGATGACAATCTCACGCGAGATGGCCGAATCCTGCGCTTTCGAGCCGATGGTGTTGATCTCCCGGTTGATTTCCTGCGAAAGGAAATCGAGCTTGCGTCCGACGGGTTCGCCCGAAGCCGAGGTGTCTGCGAATTGCTTGAAATGACTTTTCAAACGGGTCAACTCCTCGGAGATGTCGGAACGGTCGGTGAAAAGCACGATCTCCCTCGCCAGTCGATCTTCATTCAAATCCGCTTGTCCGATCCCGGCGTTGGCAAGTTTCTGCGACAACTGTTCGCGAAATCGTTGCACCACCGCCGGTGCTCTCTTTTCGATCCGCCGCACCGCCTTCTCGATAGCCGCAATTCGGTTGACAAGATCTTTGGCGAGGTGCGCACCTTCGTTGGCTCGCATGGCGGTTAGTCCCTTGAGCGCCTGACGCAGCGCCGTGCGGATGGCGGACCAGAATTCTTCAGCGTCCTGTGCCCCCTCCTCAGTTTCCATCACACCCGGCGCGCGCAGCACCGTGTCGAGCGAGAAGACCTCCTCAATTTTGAGCTCTTTGGCGAGCTTGCGAAACTCCCGTGCATAGCTTTTTGCCAGCGTGGAATTGATGCGCACGGCGCGGGATTTGAATCCATCGGCGGCCTGCAGCGTGATTCGGGCGTTCACGCGGCCTCGGGAAATTTGCTTGAAAATCTCGTCTTTGATCTGAGCCTCCAACGGGTCCAGATCGCGGGGAAGGTTCAGGCTGATCTCGGCGGATTTTCGATTCACCGAACTCAGTTCCACCGTGGCCTTGTTGCCGCCGCGCGTGCATTCGCCGCGCCCGTATCCCGTCATTGATTTCATGCGACGGCGACTATGGCGAAAAGCCAATGCTCGCTCCACGAAAAACTTATCAGGCAGGGGGATCCTGGCTTAATCCGATTTGAAACACTCAGACGATGCTGATCGCCAGAATAGCCCCCAGGGAGAACGTGGACCACGAGTAAAGGTCGGCCTTTTGCGATCCTCCGGTGTGTCTCATCAGGATGTCCGTCCCCGCCAGCAACAGGAACACCAGTCCCAATAGGCGCAGGGAAGTCGAGTGCAGGACGCTTTCAACCCCCGTAAAATGACTGAGAGCGACCAGCGACATGTAAAGGAGCAAAGCCGAAACAGTACCAGTAAACGCGGGCGAGGTAATAGTTTTCATAAAAGGGTTCCTGCGGTCGAGCAGACATTAGCTCCACTTCGCGGTCCTTGAAATGGGAAGAATCCCTAGCGGCTTATGGGCGTTCAAAAGTCGGGCTGCGGTTTCCTTTTGCTCTTGGCAACGGGATGCGGTTTAGTCGGTCCCGGTAAATTACAAGTCATGAAAGTCAATCTCGCATATGGTCAGGGGACGCTGCCCGTGGAATTTCCCGATGACCGGACGGTCGTCATCTCCCCGACGCACAACCCCGGTCTGGCGGATGAAAAGAACGCCGTCCTGCAGGCGCTGACGATACCGATTGGCTGTGAACCACTACTGCGCCGCATCAAGCCGTCGGACCAGTTGTGCGTTCTGTTTACTGACCTGACCCGCGCGACCCCGAACGAACGCATTATACCCTGGCTGCTCGAACACCTGGCCGATCATCCGCGCGAAAATATCACCTTGCTCAATCAACTCGGGACGCATCGCCCGAATTCCAAGGAAGAACTTGAGAAGATGCTGACACCCGAGGTGGTTGCCAATTATCGCGTCCTCAATCACGACTGCGAAGATGAATCACAACTGGTGCAACTGGGTGAGACACGTGGCGGAGTGCCAGCACTGATCAACAGACACGCCGTCGAGGCCGACCTGCGGATTGTCACCGGTTTTATCGAGCCACATTTCTTTGCGGGGTTCAGCGGCGGTCCGAAGGGCATCATGCCGGGTGTGGCGGGATTGAAGACCGTGATGAGCAATCACGGTTACGCGAACTTGAACAACGCCAACACGACGTTTGGAGTGACGAAGGGCAATCCGCTCTGGGAGGAACTGCGGGACATCGCGCTGCGGGCAGGACCGAGTTTCCTCCTCAATGTGACGCTTAACGAGGAGCGACAAATCACCAACGTCTTCGCAGGAGATTTGCTCGAAGCTCACGCCGAGGGTTACGAGTACGTCCGCAAGTCCGCTATGCAACGCGTGAAGGAGCCCTTTGATATCGTGGTGACGACTAACAGCGGTTATCCGCTGGATATGAATCTCTATCAAGGCGTCAAGGGCATGAGTGCCGGCGCGCGAGTCGTCAAGGAAGGCGGACTAATTATTCTCGCCTGTGAATGCTCCGAGGGTGTCCCGGCCAACAGTCCCCTCGACAAGCTGCTGCGCAGTTCGGGTAGTTCCGAGGAAATCCTCGCCCTGCTTGCCACGCCGGGATTCGTGCGCCCGGAGCAGTGGCAGGCACAGATCCAGGCGCTCATTCAGCGCAAGGCTGAGGTGTTGGTTTACAGCCAGCTTCCGGACGACATCTTGTCCGTGTGCCATTTGAATCCCTGCAAAGACATCGCTGCGGAAGTGGCTTCCCGTCTCGAAAAACTTGGGCCGGAAGCAAAAGTCGCCGTTCTGCCGCAAGGTCCGTTGACGATCCCGTATCTCGGGTAACCGTAGCGCAGGCGTCCGGCCTGCTCTGGCTAATCCTCCACCGCCGCAAAGCGCTTGAGGTCCTCAAGATCAACAAACTCAAGCGCGGAGATGTGGGTTGCCTCCAGCACGACCTGCGGGGCCATGCCCGCGTCCATCGCCTCTTTCCAGCGCGTGACACACAGGCACCACTTGTCGCCCGGCTCCAATCCCGGGAAACCATATTGCGGTATTGGCGTGGACAAGTCGTTGCCGCTCA
>CALBIE010000800.1 GCA_937893495.1 uncultured Verrucomicrobiales bacterium
GTCGCGACGATGCAAACCGTGTGCAATCCGTGGTCTCCCGGCCCGGTGCGGCAATAGCCATCCCGGTAGAAGCCGGTCATCGGATCGCGGCAGCAGCATTTCAATTCAGTGGCAAGAACGTTGGTACGCATTATTTGGGGAAGGATGAGGAATGAATTCTGGAGAAAGACAGCACTGTGTGAGACTTGCTTATCCGTTCAACGCTGCCAGCACTTCTTCAGCGTGAAGGTCGATTTTTACTTTTGGCCAGATTTTTTTGATCCGTCCGGCCGGGTCAATGAGAAACGTGACGCGATGAGTGCCATCGAATTCGCGTCCCATGAATTTCTTTCGGCCCCAGACGCCATAGGCGGTGACAATCTCTTTGGCTTCGTCGGATACCAGGACAAATGGCAGGTCGAACTTTTCAACAAACTTGTCATGCGATTTCACTGAATCGACGCTGACGCCGAGGACGATGGCATTCTTTCGTTCAATTTTCTGGTTCGCATCCCGAAAGGCGCAAGCCTCCTTGTTGCAGCCGGGCGTGTTGTCCTTCGGATAGAAATAGAGGATGACGCTCTTGCCTTTGAAATCCTTGAGCGCGACTCTGCCGCTCCCATTCGATGGCGCCGAAAAGGCCGGCGCCTGGTCGCCTTCTTTGAGAGTGATATTCGGTCCGAATGCCATAACCGTGCGGCGACGAAGGTAAACGGGAATCTCCACAGCGCAAGGCTGGCCTTCAATTTCAATCCGCTCGCCCGAATGCGGATCCGCGACTCCGAGGGATGTCCATGCCTGCCCTCGAATGTGGATATGAGTTTGCCTTTCATCCGTGGGTTTGTCAGGCCGATTCGTGGATAATAATTGAAACCAAATCGTTGCGGATTGCGTCTGATCCGGCTCCGAAATGAAATACCCAAATATCTCTCTACTGGCAGGCGTTGGCCTGATAATTGTGACCACCTGTGCGGAAGCCGGGAAAGACGCGAAACTGGAAAACCCGCTGACAGCGAAAGCCAAAGTCGCCCTGAGTGACTCGTTCGACGGCAAGGCCCTGGCGAAAAAGTGGACGGCGAACAAAGGTGATTGGCAGATCAATGATGGTGCCATCGTCGGGAAGGAACTCGCCAGTGACAAGCATGCGGCGGTGCTGACGCTCGGTGAACCGAACAAGGATTCCGTGATTCAGTTTTCCTTCAATCTCGATGGGGCCAAGGGGTTCAACCTGAGTTTCAATCACGCGAAAGGTCATCTGTTTCGGGTGTTGATCAATCCCGACGGCGTGGTGGTCAACAAGGACAAGGACAAGAAGGATCCAAAGTCAGAGACGCTCAAGCTCGGCGAAGCGAAGGGCGCGTTCGCCAAGGGGCAGTGGCACACGATTCAAGTGACGGTGCGGGGTGGTGATGTGCTCGTGAAGGCCGACAATGGTATCGACGTCCATGCCAGTCACGCGGGACTGAACGTCGCGAAAACGGGTTACCGTTTTGTCACTCGTGGCGAATCAGTGCTGATCGACGATCTGACTGTGTGGCGGTTGAAATAATCCACAGAACTTGATGCAATTGCGGCCGCCGAAGGAAAAACATTGCCCTTCGGCGGCTTCGCTTTGATACCTAATTTCATGCACACTTTCCTCCGGCTTCTGTTTTCGCTTCTCGTATCCATATTGGCAGGGTCAGGTGCCAGCGCCGCCGATCGCCCCAATATCGTTCTGATCATGGTCGATGATCTCGGATTCTCTGACATCGGTTGTTATGGCAGCGAGATCAAGACGCCCAATCTTGATTCGCTTGCGGCGAATGGCCTGCGATTCACGCAATTCTACAACTGTGCCAAGTGCGAGACGACGCGTTCCACATTGATGAGCGGGCAGTATTACCCGGAAGTGAACAACACGAAACTCGAACGCTGCATCACTCTTGCGGAGGGAATGAAGTTGGCGGGTTACACGACACTGATGACCGGCAAGTGGCATGTGACCAGTGATCCGGTGTCGCGGGGTTTCGATCGTTACTTTGGTCACCTCAGCGGCGCGTGCAACTTCTTCAAGGGCGACAACACGTTTCGGTTGGATCGGGAGAAATTTATCGTGCCGGAGAAGGGGTTTTACACCACGGACGCCAACACGGACTACGCCATCAGGTTCCTCGACGAATCGACGGAGAAGGGCCGACCGTTCTTCCTCTACGTCGCCTTTAACGCGCCGCATTATCCGCTGCACGTGCCGGAGGCCGAGTATCGAAAGTACGAGGGCAAGTACGATTCCGGCTGGGATGAGTTGCGCAAGAGCCGGTATCAACGGCAGATTGAACTGGGTCTGATTGACCCGAAGACGACGAAGCTCGCACCGCGCCCGGCGGATGTGCCCGCGTGGGATTCGCTCAGCGAGGATGAGAAGGAGGAGCACAAAATTACCATGCCGGCGTTTGCGGGAATGGTGGATCGGGTGGATCAAAACGTTGGCCGGTTGATTTCCAAACTCAAGGCGATGGGCCAATGGGAAAACACTTTGCTGCTGTTTCTCAGCGACAACGGCGCGTGTCCGTTCCAACGGACGAAGCCGGGCACGCGCAAGAATTGGCTCATGCCGTGGGATCCGGATTCCTACTGGACCTACGACAAGGGCTGGGCCCACGCAGGCAACACGCCGTTCCGCGAATACAAGCAGAACCAGCACGAAGGCGGCATCACAACGCCGTTCATCGCGCATTGGCCGGGACACATCAAGAAACCGGGAAGCATCACCACGCAGTCCGCGCATCTCGTGGATATCATGGCGACGCTGCTCGACGTGGGCGACGGCAAGTATCCTTCGAGCTACAACGGCATCAAGGTGAACCCCGCGCGTGGTCGTTCGCTGGCACCCATTCTTGCGGGAAAACAGCGCCCGCCGCACCCGTTCATCTATCAGACTTTCTACGGAAAAAACAACGCGTTGCGCGTCGGCGACTGGAAACTGGTGAACAAGAACAATGCGGCCTTTGAGCTGTACAACCTCGCCGCTGATCGCAGTGAGTTGAACAATCTCGCCAGTCGCGAGCCGGCAAAATTCACCGAGATGAAAACGCGCTTCGAAGCGGTGCAAAAGGAGATCGGTGGCAAAGCCGCACCGGCGAAGGGGAAGGGCGAGAAAAAGAAAAAGGGGAAGAAGAAAAAGTAAACAAGGATACCCTTGGCCGATTCGGCAGCACGTAAATGGATTATGTTCGCGACGGGACTTCTGCTCGCGATGATTGGATTGGCATTGATGGCACCATCGTTGATTTGGCTCTGGTATTGGCCTGCCAAGGAAGAGGTTAATATCTACGCGGTCGGATTGAATGACCGCGTGCTCACAGGCTGGGAGGAGGTGTTGTTTTACATAGGTTCGTCGTTGGTAGGGTGTTTTGCTGGTATTGCCAGCTATCGATGCTTCCGGATTGGTCGAAAGGCCGAATGAGCACCGTCTTCGTTATATCAGTATTCTGTCTCGTTTGATTGGGAATGCTCATCGGTCGACTGCCGTGGGTGTTTTTTTTAGATGGCACGGGCGTCGTGCTCTCGTCGGCTCCACAGCGTGTCGGAAATGGGTTGAAAAACTCCGCCAGGTCTTGGAGTGCGCGCGCTTCTGCGCCACTATTTGGGCGTGCCGAGCGGGTGCGAATGTTACGACGGACCGATGCGTAAAAGGCCGCTTTGGATTTGCGACATCTTTCGGTCTCCCCATTTAGACGGTTGCTGAGAATTGGAGATCGAGAGGAAAGCGGCGCAGCAGCGCACGCACTCCAAGACGCTGGCGCGCCGTTCATTCGCCCAGTCAATCAAGTTGGGTCTCGTTACCTCGGCTACCAGCGAATGAACGCCGCCTTCGTTGTCGCCCTTCAACTGGTTCACACGGGTTTGGCGTTGGTCGGCGCGATTGGGCTGATGGAGTGGTGGCAGGCATCCGTGCCTGCCGCCATATACTCATTCCGGCGAGTCGCCGGAATGGACAGCCGGGTTGGCTATGCTCTCCATTGCTTTCTCAATCCACTCCTCGCCCGGCAGCGCATAGGGCCGGAAGGTTTCCAGCAGGCCTTCCTGTTCGTTGTAGAAGAGCGCGCGATACAGGCCCAGGTTGCTGGCTTTGGGTGAATCGACAAGGCTGGCGGAATCGTTGGCGCTCATCTGAAAGACGACGCGCATTTCAAATTCGCTGATCGCTTTGCGACTCAGCGCACGGTTGATGTTGTTACACGTGTCACAGGTAATAATCACGTGGATGCCCACGCCCGGTCCTTCGGTGATTAACTGGTTCAGGCACGTGCCGGGATTCGGCGCGGAGTCCGAATCATCGAGGGAATAGTTGAAGTCATCCTCGTGGCGAAGTTTTTTGAATCGCTGCAGCCCATGAATCACGAGATAAATGGCCGGTAGTTTGGAGGCGTCATCGAGTTCCGCGCGTTGCGCCAATTCCCGGGCCAGTTCGCCCATGATTTCACCGGCGTTGGCATTCTTGCCCAGGGTCGTGGATTGCGGCACGGAGTTCAAAACCTGCGCCAGGAAATCCTTGCCGATCGTTTCCGGCGGGCAACTGTCGAAGAGGACGAACCGGGTGCCGTTTTCGACCTGCTGAGCCGACAGTGCAAGGATGGCGAGCCCCAGCATTGCTGTGGCCGCATCTTCGCGCTGACCGACGATGAGAAGATTGTTTCCGCTCTGCCGACGAAACGCCGCCTCCGTTGGGCCTTTGATGGAATTGGCCGCACCCAGCCAGATGCGGGGAGGGGACTGGGTTGTGAATATTTTTTCCGATTTCAGATGCTCGGCGAGAATCTGGTTTTCCTCGATGTCAGCCGGCGCGTTGCCTTCGAAGATAATGGGGCGAGCGGAAGAACCGTTTCCCGAATCCGCCATTCGTTGAACCTTGTCCAGATAACGGTCCCGCTCGTCGTCGGATAGCCAGACGGTCTGAAACGGACTGTTTCCCTCGATGGTTCCGGCAGCGTCATTGTAAATCCCTTCGCCCGGGCGCGTCAGAAGTCGCGGCGCCGGATTGTTTTCGTCCATGATGAGATAAGCGTCCGCTTCATTGCACTGTAACGCGATGCGGACGACCATCTGACCAATCGTCGTGCGGGCGAGCGTGTAGGCACCGCCAAGGGTTTGCGAGCCCAGCAGAACATGAATTCCAAACGCGCGGCCCTGGCGAACAATACGGTCAAAAAGGACGGAAGCGCCTTGGGAAATTCGATCGTCCTCCACGAAGAATTCCTGAAACTCGTCAATCATCAACAAACAACGCGGCATGGGTTCCGTGCCGCCCGCTTTCTTGTAGCCGGCGATGTCCTGCGCGCCGAGTTGCCGGAACAAATCGCCGCGTCGCTTGAGTTCGTTATCCACTCCATGCAGAACGCTGAGTCCGAATTCCCGATCGCTTTCAATGGCGATGACTTTGGCGTGCGGCAGATGTCGTGTGGCATAGCACTTGAACTCGACGCCCTTTTTGAAATCAACGAGATAAAACTCCACCTCATCAGGACTGCACGATAGTGCGAGGTTGGTGATGATGACGTGGAACAGCGTTGATTTACCGGATCCCGTCTTGCCCGCAATCAACGCATGCTGGCGGGTGTCACGACCAAGGGCTAGTTCCTGAAGTTTGGTGGCGCCGGTTCGCCCGATGGGAATCCGCAGCTCCCTGGTGGTGACATTGGTCCAATATTCGGATTCCGGCGGCGCGACCTGAGAGAAGGGCACTTCCACACGATTTGAATCGATGCTCGCTTGGCCGACCTTGTGGAGCAGTTCAGTGGCAACGTCTGTCCCAGGCGCTTGATCCAGCTGGATTTCCACACCTGGCAACGGATGACCGTTTACAGCAAAGCCGCCCTCTGCGGTGGTAATCCGCATGGCGTTGGATCGCAGATCTTCCGTGGACGTATCCGGCGGCAACTGCTTCCGGACGTCCCAGTGCATCAGTGTGAACACCCCGCATCGTGCGCCGCTGTTCACGATGCTCATCAGGCGTCGGACGGCGACGTCCGTGAAATTGGCCGGGAAATCCGCGAGCACAACGAAGTGATATTTCTCGGCGATATTTCCCGCCTGTTCATTGTACTCGGAAATGGTCTGGTAATCGTTGCGGAGATACATCTGGATGACTTTTTCCATATGCTCATTCAACTCGGCAAGCTGTTCCTCAATCTGGCTGGTCTGTGTCCAGATGCGGCTGTTGATGAGGCTGTCTTCATAGTCGGCCAGGTGCATCAGCCCGGAAAAGCTCTCCCCCAGACCGACGGGATCGAAAATCGTAAAGCTGGTTTTGCCCGGGGGCATCGACGCCAGCAGTCGGAGAATGATCGAATTGAGCGCGGAGAGCATGGCGGTTCGACCCGTCGCATCTGATTCGAACAGAATTGAACCGTGCCGCGGAAAAGTGAGTGCGAGTGGTAATTGAAACATTGCTGCCGTCGGGAACGCGAGGTCCGCGTGTTGAGGAATCGCCCCCGCGAGACCTTCAAGGTCGATTTGGAGGGAACCGAACCGGACCGCCCTCGCGAAGGATTCCGGCGCTTTCCATCCGGCGACTGTTTCGGCTGTCCAATCCGGGGACGCATGGCCGGTTACTGCCTGGCTGGTTTGAATCTCGCTTGCGAGCGATTCGCTTTTTTTCTTCCAATCTGAATGGAGCGACGACCAGGCGTCACTCTGTTGGCCCTCGAGTTCCTCAATCTTTCGACCCTGGTTGGCGGCGAATCGGCTGGCGACGTCTCCGGTCCGGGCATTCAGTGAGGCAATCGTGGCACGGTGTCGGGCTTCCAAATACGCTTGGACCGTGCGGTGACGTTGGTCGGCTCTTTCGAGAATCAGGCGCGTCTTGAGTTCGATCTGCTCCTCGCCCTTCACGCGCGATTCGCCCGTTTCCTCCAGGAGTCGGTTCCATTCGCCATCCAGTTCGGTTATGGTCGCTTTTTCCTCCGCGGCAATTCGGGCGCGTTCCGAATCGTAGGCGCTCTTCGATTTCGCCTGGCATGATTCGACGAGCGCGTTCGCCCTGTTCAAATATTCGCTCGTGTAATCTACGGCCTGCATCGTGCGGCGTCTGCCAATCCAGTATGCCAGTCCGCAGAGCAGAGAGATCAGGCCGTAAGAGATGGCAACATATTGATTGAAAGCCGGTTCGAGATTAAGGCGTGGAATCAAAGGGATGGCGCTCGCGTGGAGCAGGGCGACCAGAAACAGCAGAAACCAAAGGGAGATATGCTTGAACAACTGCGGTGTGGACAACAGCCGAAACTCGTCCAGTGACGCTTGCATTTCACTGTTCTCGTTTCTCAGTTCATTGAGGAGTCGATAATGATCAAGCCTGGGATCGTCCAGAGAAGCAATGTCGTGCTCGCGTCGCGTCAGTGGCTCCAGCAGTCCTTGGAAACCACTGAACACCTGGCGGACCCCGGTCAGGTTTGATTGAATGACTTCCTGATCTGTCGCCAGATTCCGAGCGAAATCTTTGATGGTTCGATCAGCGATTTCCGTCTCCGAGTCTCGCTTGCGCGTGGCGGCCAGCATCCCTTTCTGCGTATCGTATTTCTTCCGATCCTCGATGGCCTGAAGGTGTTCATTGAGGTGTTGCCCGCACGATTCCTTCGCGCTGTCGATGCGCGAGCGGCGTTGCTCCACGCGGGCTGCCAGTTCAGGTATCGCGGTCTCGAATGCTCTCTCCGCTTCCGCAATCGCATCAGAAAGTTGCGCGTCGCGGGTGGTTGCGGCGTTGTTTTCGATCTCTTTGAGTGCGCTCCGCCGTTTTGCCGCCTCCCGATTCAGCGCGGATTCTAGATCCGCAAACTCCGCGACGGTTGTCTTCAATCGATCAACCAGTCCCAGTGTTTCAATTGATGACAATATCTTACTCACAGTCCTTGCGGATTTTGGTGATGATGGCGTCGAGTCGATCGATCTCTACGTGGGTAGTTTCTACTCCGGCGAATAATTCGCTGAGATATTTTTCACCGAACTCCGTCGCTTTGGAATCTTTCCAGGTGGATCGCGTCTGCTGCCAGTTCTTCGACA
Source organism: uncultured Verrucomicrobiales bacterium (assembly GCA_937893495.1). GTDB lineage: Bacteria > Verrucomicrobiota > Verrucomicrobiia > Limisphaerales > JAYPXF01 > CALBIE01. Next base: position 8,017 of record CALBIE010000800.1, read on the forward strand.
GTTCTTTGGTGATTCCCGTCAGGCGCGCCTGGTAGGGTTGCATGCTCATGACTCGTCCTTTCCAGTCGGGGAACCTGTGACGGCTGACGGGTAACTCGCTGGTGCGTGTGTTTCGGCGTATTCGTCGAGCGTCTTTACAGCCTGGCTCAGATAGGCCGTGGCCTTTGGCACATCGGTGAGAATCAGCGTGCGAAACTTTTCCACCTGTTTCGCGACCGGGTCCACCTGGTGGTCAAAACGCTTGATCCACTGATTGACCAGTTTGAGTTTAGCGTCCGCGATATTCATGGCCCGTTGCACCTTGTTGACGGTCATCTGTTGCAGTTGTGTGGATTCGTGAAACTGGGAGAGGCGAGCGCTGAATAATTCACTTTTCGCTTCTTCAAGCTTGCGCGTGAGATGGCGAACTTGTTTCTGCCAATAAGGCTTTCGATCATTTTGCAGCCACATCCTGGTTCGCCGGGCCTCGTCCATCACCTCATCGACAGTGGCTCCGGCCCTTTCCGCATACACGATCAGATTCGATCGGAAATATTGCAGCGCCTCGATGGAACGGATGTTTGCGGCGTGGCGCATGACTATTTCTGATCCAGATAATCCTCAATTCGCTGGGCCTTGCGCAGCAGATAAGGCGAATAGCGACTACTGGATTCGATAAATCGCTTCATGGCCTTGAGCGTGTGTTGAAATTCATCAGAAAATTTTTCGTGTTCCTGATCCTGCCAGGTGTCCGAGAGCGACTTGAACCTGGCCTGTAGGGATGACATCCGGTTTTGTAGATCCGAATTGAAGCGCTTGAGTTCTTCAGCGAAACGTCGGACCTCTTCGGGGTCCATTATGGCCTGGGGCATGGCGGTTCCTTCGTTGGTCGTTTATCAGTTCAAAACAGTTGGGCGGTTGCTGGTGCTAATTGAAACCGGAATTCGATTTGGTGCAATACCCGGTTTGCCCCAATCCGGATTAACTGCCGCGTCGAGCGCATCCGCACACTGCCCCCGTGCCGGAGCGCGGCTGTGTCGCAGACCAGCCGCAGCAGGTTCGTTAGTTGAGTAGTGTGGTCCATTCCAAGGCATTCGCCTGGAAAAGGCTGCTGCGACTGACCTTTCAGGCACAGTCGCGCTCCGGGGGCAGTGCGTGGATGCGCCCGCTGGGTCGAGCACCCGATTTTGAAGGTTGGATTCGAGGGCCGCCAAGGATCATTACCCAGTCGCTTGGACGCTCAGGCGCCCTCGCTCCATTTCACCGCATCAAATATCAGGTCATGGACGTGACTGTTGGAGACGATGACGCTGCGGGAATCAATCTCCAGCGGGTTGCCGACTCGGTCGGTGCATCTGCCTCCGGCTTCCTCGATAAGTAGCTTGCCGGCCGCGTAATCCCAGGGTTCCAGCTTGTATTCGAAGAACGCGTCGAAACGTCCGCAGGCGACCCAGCTCAGGTCGATGGCCGCGCTGCCCATGCGCCGGATTCCCCGGATGTTGCGCGAGAACAGCTCGTGAATGGAATCGAGCGTCTTCTTCATCATCGCGCCCCGGTCGTAGTAGAAACCGGTGCCGACAATGCACTCCTCAAGTTTTGTGGATGACGTGACGCGCATCGGTTGATCGTTCAGAAACGCACCGCTGCCTTTGGTGGCATGAAAGAGTTCGTTGCGGGTCGGATCAAAAACCGCGCCAACTTGGATCTCTCCGTTCAATGCGTAGGCGATGGAGACGCAGAAATGCGGAATGCCATGGGCGAAGTTGTTCGTCGCGTCGAGCGGGTCAACAATCCACAAATGTTCATCGGTGGAGCCGCCGGTGGATTGGCCTTCTTCGAGCAGCAGTTTGTGATTCGGAAACTCAGACCTGATGAGATCAGTGATGATCTTCTCCGCTTCGAGATCGGCCTGCGTGACCAGGTTATGGGTGGCACCCTTTTGGCTGATCTCGGCCTTGCCCAACATTTCCATCAGTCGTTGACCGGCCTGGCGTATGGCTGTGCAGGCAATGTGCAGTTGTTCTTCCATTTCGCGTGGGGACGATAGGCGGTGAGTTGGGAAATGAAAGAATTGAAAGCAAGGACCGTTGTCGTTGGACGAATTCCGGTGAAGTCCTCGTAGCGCAGGCTTCCAGCCTGCACGAAACCGTTGCCATGCCGACAACGCTTCGAGTTTTTCCGCAGCGGCGGTTGGCAAGACCACCTGATTGACAGGCGAGACGCCTGCGCTACCCGAGCCTCTGATCCTTTTCCATTTTTCCCTCCGTTTCTGGTCGGGCGCGGTATGGCATTGCCCTGCACGGAATGAAGCAAAAACCGTTTTCAGATACGAAATTCTTCCCTATGGTCTTCGCCATGAAATCAATCTTGCGCGTAGTGGCGGTGTGTCTCGCCGCCTTGAGCTTTTGGGATTCCATTGCGAATGCCGCGGATAAGCCGGCCGGTATCGGAAAAAGTTTCAAGGGGCCCATCGGGTTGCAGCTTTACAGTCTGCGGGCGGAGTTCACGCGATATGGTGTTCCCGCGACACTCGACAAGGTTGCCGCCTACGGCATCAAGAATGTCGAACTTTACACGACGTTTAACATGAAGCCGCAGGTCATCCGGAAAGAACTGGAAAAGCGCGGGCTGGAGGCGGTGAGCAGTCATTTTCCATTTAACCGATTGCGGGACGACGTGGACGGCGTCGTGACCGAGGCAAAGGAATTGGGAATCAAGTACGCCGGTTGTGCCTGGATCAATCACAAGGATAAATTCGATTTGGATGAAACAAAGGAGGCCGTCCGGGTTTTCAATAAGGTGGGTGAAGCACTTGCGAAAGTCGGCGTCACGTTTTTCTATCACCTGCACGGGTTTGAGTTTGAGCCGCATGGCAAGGGCACCCTGGCGGATTTGCTTATTCGCGAATGCAAAAAGGAATCCGTGAGCTTTGAGATGGACGTGTTGTGGATTGTCTTTCCCGGGCAGGACCCGATCGCGTTGCTGAAGAAGTATCCAGATCGCTGGAAACTCATGCATGTGAAGGACTTGAGGAAGGGCGTCGAAACCGGACCGCTTACCGGGAAGACCGATGTGAAAAACGATGTTGAGATCGGGACTGGTCAGGTGGATTGGCCGGCTGTGTTGAAGACTGCGAAAGAGGTCGGCGTGGAACAGTATTTTCTTGAAGACGAATCGCCATGGGCGGTGGATCAGATCTCAAAAAGCCTGAAGTATCTTTCCACGGTGAAGTTTTGAGCAGCCGAAACCATTCAATTGAAACGGCGGGAGCGCGGAATTCATTCCGCGGAAATGCCCGCCCGCAGCCAGCGGTTGCGCACGACCATGCCGTCGGGACTTCACGCCATTTCGCGCTCCTGCTGCACGGTTTCGGGCAGGATTTATCGCGCGGGATTTTCCCCTCACCTCAATCCTCTCCCTTGGGGAGAGGAGGAACGTTAGTGACGCCGGTGTTGAATACGGAAGCGTCCTGGGAAATTTCAGCATCCGGCGCTTTCCCTCTCCTTGGGGCAGTCGGGTACCCACAAATTCGGGCTGAAAGCCCGGGGCAGAATGAGGGTAACAGACAGCCCC
>CALBIE010000801.1 GCA_937893495.1 uncultured Verrucomicrobiales bacterium
AACCGGCGCGCCCGAAATCTTCCTTATACCATTTGACATTCAACACCGTATCTCCTGTTGCGTGGTTGCATCCGAACGCGCCACCCCCGAATGAAATCGGAGTCCGGATGGCGCGCCAGCATCTTGGAGTGCGCGTGCTGCTGCGCCGCTTTCCTTGCGACGAACAATGATCGGTAACCGGAGGATTGGGAAACCCGAACCCGGTCGGACTTCCGAAGCCCATCTCTGCGCTCCCATCTCCATCTCAACTCGTTCCGTTCCGGCACGCTTGAAAGCGGCGCGGCAGCGCACGCAGTCCAAGACGCTGGCGCGAAACATCAAACTCCACGGACGGCGAGAAAGTGAGCGGACTCACGTGGGTGAGCGCGAGCCCCATCGAACTCTCATTCCGATGGACTTTGAAATACCAACCTGTGCATTTTGAGCACGAACGACTCCCACGGATGGCAAGGCCGGCCCACGGATGGAACGGCAAATCTCCGCTTATCATCCGTGGGTCGGCCTTGCCATCCGTGGGCGGCAGTAATCTGCGTGGTGCCTTGGCCGGCAAACGGGTGGCCGAGCGGGTGCTCGGCGTTCCTATGCGAAATAGCCCAACTCAGGCAGAAAATCATGCGCGTGCAGGATGGCGGCGGCCTGTTCCAGCGTCGCGGTCGGCAGTCGATTGCCGGAATGCGTCATGGGCGGTTCGTGCGTTATCGCATCCGCGCCGAATGCCATGAAATGGTCGGTGGCCTTGTTCGCGTTCGCGAAAGCGTTGCCGAATGTCAGGTCGCCCACTGTCGCAAACAATTCATTCACGCAGTTGCTCAAGCGGGCGGACAATTCGTCCGAGGCTGTCGAATCGCCACTACCGAGTTTTGCGAGTAAGTCACTCAACTGTGGCGCGAAGCAGTTCGCGGTGCTGAGCAGGAATCCGTTGTAGGGTCCGCCTCCAGCTTTCGGCCACTTCGCATAGTCGCCTTCAGCGCCGCGCACGCGAAAGACATCGCCGAAATCCAGTCCGGATTCGGCCACCTTGTCACCGCCGCTAGTGTCCTTGAAGAGAATAAAGTTCGGATACTTCGCCGCCAAATCCGCGACGAGTTCTGGCGCCATTTCGTTCTCCGTCACCTGCGGCAATTGATAAAGCGATGACGGCACGCCAAGTTGAAGCACGGATTCCAAACCCGCTCGAATTTCATCCTGCGAAAGGTCCGCGCCTTGGGGCGGGCAAACGGTGAAACCGCAGACGTGGTTCGCCATCATCGCCTCGACATCGTCGGATTGGCCGGAGCGTTCCTTCAGCCATGCGAGCGTGGATTCAATCATCGCGCGCATCGCGGCGGCATCGGTCTTGAGCACGCCAATGAGCAGGTGAAAGTCGAGTTCATTGGCCGCGTCCATCGCGACGGTTAACATCATGCGGATTTCGTTGTCATTCATCTCCCATCCGTCGCCGGTGGAACCGGGGATGAGAAACCCTTTCACGTGCGGCGAGAGATGGCGGAGGTGGGAGCGCATCCGCTCCGCGTCTAGCGAGCCGTCTGTGCGATAATGCGTGATGAGTGGGCACCAAAGGTGCGGGATTCCCGAAGGGAACAGCCGCCTCAACAGTGCCTGCCGTTGCTCAGTTGGCATCGGTCTTTTGGTCACTGTCTCCGGACTTGTCCTTGGATTTTGGTGTCTCCGGTTGGGCGGCGAGCCGTTTGCTGGCCGCCCAGTTCATCATCACCACGGCGATCAAGATGATGACTCCGATGGTATCGAAGAGCGCGAGTTTGAATCCGCCTACATCGACTTTCCTGTCCGGAAAAAGCGCAAAGGCGGCCGCCGCGAACAGGGCGAGCCGGTAGGGAATCTTCAGCGGGGTGAACAGGTAACCCGCCAGACCGGATGCCAGCGCGAAAATCCCGAACACGGCGGCCAGCACAGCCATGATAACATTCATGACCGCGAGTTCCTGTCCCGTCTTCGCGATCAGCAGCAGTTCGGGTCGGTAAACAAACATGAACGGTAGCGTGAAACCGACGAGCGAAAACCGGAATGCCGCGACGCCGGTGCTCATGATTGGCGAACCGGCAATGGACGCACTCGCGTAAGCCGCCAACGCCACCGGCGGAGTCACCATCGACATCATGCCAAAATAAAAGATGAACAAATGCGCGGCCAACGGCGGAACGCCGAGTTTGTTCAGCACCGGACCAATCAGCGTCGCCATCAGCAGGTAACACACGGCGGACGGCAGGCCCATTCCCAGCACGATGGAGCACACCATGATCGCCACCAGGGCCATGAACAAACTGTTCTCCGCAATGGGCACGATCGTATTGGGAAACGCGGTTCCAACACCGGTCAGCGTCACGACGCCAATCACGATCCCCACACAAGCCGAGGCGGAGATCAGAGACACGCCATTCTTTGCCGATTTCACCAGGGCACCGACGATAATCGGCCGCCAGTCGCGGTGAAACAAGCCGACCAACAACAGCCCGATCATGGAAAATATTCCTGCGTTGGACCATGATCCCATTTCCTCGTCGATCCGTGGCAGGAGTAATTTCATCGTCAGGGAAATGACCGGGATCAGTCCCAATCCAATCCACCTGCTGCGATCGGATACCTTCACCCGTGGATTCAAGAGTGTGAAAAACAGAATGAACCCAAGCGAACCGGTCACCGCACGAACCGGAGACAAACCCGATAGAAGCAACCCGATCAATAATCCAAGTGCGCCAAAAAAAGTGACTCCCTCAAGGCTCAGAAGCTTGCCCTTCTTCTGCGCCGCCGCGATGGATTCGACGGAGTCTTTCAGGCCGATTTTTTTTGCGTAGAAATGGACAATGAGAAATATCGAGAGGTAGTAGAGGATGGCGGGAATGGTCGCCGCCTTTACGATTTGGACAAAGGTCACGGCAGGCTCAACGATTTCCAGCATCATGTAGGCACCGGCACCCATGACCGGAGGAACCAATGCCCCTCCCGAAGCCGCCGCAGCCGTGATACCAGCGGCAATGTGCGGCTTGAATCCGCTGCTGCGCATCATGGGAATGGTGAAGGTCCCGGTCGTCACGGCGTTGGCAACCGCGCTGCCGGATAGTGACCCCATCAAGCCGCTTCCCAAAACCGCCACCTTGGCTGCCCCGCCGCCACTGCGCCCGAACACCCGCTGGGCGAAATCGACAATAAACTGTGTCGCTCCGCTAATCTCGAGAAACGCGCCGAACACGACAAACAGATAGACGTAAGTGAACATGACCCTCAGCGCGGTGCCGAAGACACCTTCCGTTCGCAGGAAGGTTTGCGAGGCCACCCGGGGAATGTCGTATCCCTTGTGCGGAAACAACCAATCGGGAAGTTGCCCGCCAAACGCTCCGCGGGGACCGATAAAGGCGTATAACAGAAAGATCCCCGCCAAGATTGGCAGTGCCAGACCGATGGATCGGCGGGTCGCCTCAAGGACCAGCACGATTCCTGCGACTGCAATCACCACGTCCATCGAGTTGTAGGCTCCGGCACGACTCGCCAGCCCACTTTCGTTGAAGATCAGGTAGCTGCAACAAATGACGCAGCCGATGGCCAGAACGAAATCCACGGCCCGCAGCGCCTGAACGTTCTCCCATCGTTTCGCCAAAGGAAAATTGAGAAAGCAAATCACGAGTCCCAGCATTGCAAACACCGCCAACTGAGACAGTGGATTGAGCATCTGATAGTTCACCTCCGACAGCGTGAAGAGTGACAAACTTGCTCCGAGGATGGAAACCAACAGCTTACGAAACTTGTCCAGCGCAGGTGGCTGCGGGACGACGGTTTCCGGCGCGGCCTGAGTCTCTTTTGATTCGTCTGCCATAATGCGGATTGGATAAATTCAACCCCAACGGGAAGCCGTTGGGGTTGGTGAAATCATTCTGCCAGTTGCGCCGTTTATTACTTCTTTGCCGCCTCCGGCCTGGCCTTCGAATCGGCCGGCTTTGCTTCCGGTGCGTCCGCTTTCGGAGCCGCGGCAACCGCCGGTTTCGAGCCGGGCCAGATCCCGATCTCCTTGTAAAATCGAATCGCACCCGGATGAAAATCAGTTCCCGTATTGCGAATCACATTCTTCTCGTTAATCGCCTTACCGGCCTTGTGTTTTTCGACCACCGCTTCGCGATTATCATAGATGGTTTTCACCACCTTATAAACGAGTTCCTCATCGACATTTTCATACGTTACAAGGTGCGCCGAACCGACATTCATTCCCGCATAAGCCTCGTCCTGCCCCTTGTAGGTTTTGGCGGGAATGGTGAACGGAGTAAAAAACACGTATTCCTCGATCAGTTTCTTTGTCTCAGCCTCGCTGAAGGGCACCAGAAAGATATCCATGGTCGATGCGGCGCTGGTGATCGAAGCGGTCGGAACCCCACCGCCAAGAAAGGCAGCCGCCACCGAACCGTCCCCGAGATAATCCACGCAAGTCTGCTGCCCGGCATAGACCGGATCGAAATCATTATAGGTCAGCCCGTGCGCCTTCAGCAGCGGCCTGATAAAATATTCAAAGCCAGCGCCTTGCGGTCCCACGGTCACCCGCTTGCCCTTCAGATCGGCGATCTTGGTGATGCCGGAACCTTTCTTGGTGACAAACATTGCTACATTGGGGAATAGCGTCATCACAGTTTTCACCTTGTAAGGCTTGTCCCAACCCTCTTCGCCGCGGACTGCGAAATACGAAATCGAAGAATTGCAAACGGCGAATTGCACGTCGCCGGAGGCCAGCATGCGAATGTTCTCCATCGAACCACCGGTCGATTCGGCGCTGACAGTCCAGTCGTTGGTTCCCGAACCCTGATTCAACACGTCGCTCAACGCGCCGCCAATCGTGTAGAAAACGCCGCCGACGGGCGCCGTTCCAATGCTGATAAACAGTCTTTTCCCGGCCTCACCACTCCCGCCGGTTCCAGTATTACCGCCCGACGGTTTACATCCAGCAAAAGCCACGGCACCTGTAACGGCCATTGCGCCAACAATCTTGAATTTCCAATTGGTCATAATTTCGATATGTTCTAGTCGAAGGGGTTGGCCGCCAACAGTCAGCGACCGCACCGATCCGGACAACCCTATTTTCTACGCGATCACGGTCAAATACGTTAAACGGCAGCGGATAATCATCGGACTGTCAATGGACGCACAAGCAAATAATACGTATTCGTATTAATTTCGAGGCCAATCCAGATACCGACGGCCACTCACCATGATCGACCGGGCCAGCGATTCCGCCAGGCGGTTTCGGGTAGGCTCATCCCGGCGCAGGTTCGAGCCAAACTCCATCTGCACGGCATCCACGCCGCCCGATTGATGACTGCCGTAAGTGCGCACCGTGAACCCGCCATTGTATCGCCGGTC
>CALBIE010000802.1 GCA_937893495.1 uncultured Verrucomicrobiales bacterium
TCCGGGCGGGAACGCTCTTGTGGGTGTCGCTTGGGATTGCGGGATTTTTCACCCTCGTTCCGGCAGGAGGTAATGTCGCGCATGCGGCACATCTGGGTGGTCTGTTGGCGGGGATGGCCTTTGTCAAACTCGGTTGGCACCACGACTATCAGACATTGCCATGGGACGGATTCGGCGCGCGGATCAAGGCAATATTGGGCAAGCAATCCATTATTCGCCCCGTCTCTGGAACCGGGAAACCAAAGGTGGTTAAATCGACATCAGCGAAATTCGATGACGCCGATTTCATTGCCCGTCAGGTGGATCCGATTCTGGACAAGATTTCGGCAAAAGGACTGCACAGCCTGACCGAGGAAGAGCGGACGATACTGGAAAAAGCGAGGGGCAAGATTCGGCGCTAGCTGGAGTCGCGATCTTCAGTCCGCGCGTGAGACAGGGAAGAGATCAGAGGTTCGGGTCCGAGCCGGACTGGCCAACAGCCTTGCCCCGCCTTTGAATAGTTCACCAGGTAGTCCGCCAGGTTTAGCCAGGGCGGGGCGATGCTACGCGGAGCCTCTGACTTTGCTTTGGGGAAGGGGACAAGATCAGAGGTTCGGCATAGCCTCACCCCACCGGGGAGCCTCTTGCTTTGTTTTGAGACCAAACTCCCCAACTTGGGAATACGGGGTGAAGCTCACCTTGCCCTATGCAGCGAATATTCGTGGATCGAGCTGACACGCCTCGAAAGCGCTGGAAAACGTCAGTTCTCCGTCCGGTTTCGCCGTGACCAAAATGCCGATTGAACATTCGAGAATCGGGAAGTAGCTTCGCGGTAGTGTTGGCGGACCGCTCATATCCACCAGGATCATCGTTGCCAGGCAAATTGTCCATGGCCGCGATTCTCGTGATCATCAACGTCGTGGTTTACCTGGGCCAGGAACTGGGAAGCACCTATGAAAACAGCTACCTGCATTACCTTGCCCTTCAACCCGATTTACTGGCACAAGGTTACGTCTGGCAAATGTTCACATTTCAGTTTCTTCACGGCGGGTGGTTCCATCTGTCTATCAATTGCTTTATGCTGTGGTTCATCGGCCGGCACGTGGAAGAGTTGATTGGCCGATCGGCTTTTTTGAAACTCTATTTCATCAGCGGAATGGTGGGCGGATTAACTCAGGCCTGTGTCAGTTGGATGTTTCCTGATCAGTTTCCGGGCTACAATCCCGTCGTTGGCGCGTCGGCCGGGGTCTGTGGCCTCGTTGCTGCTTTCGCCACGATTCACTGGGAGCAGCGTTTGATTGCCTGGGTATTATTCATCCTGCCAGTGCCGATGCGGGGTAAATACGTTGTTTTGCTGCTGATCGGCTTGTGTGCAGCTGGAATGCTGGACACCGATTCCAACATCGCTCATGCGGCCCATTTGGGAGGAGTCTGGATGGGGGTGGTTTACATCCGCTGGATTGTTCAGTCCGATCGCCTGTGGGGAGCCTGGGAAACAATCCGCTCGCGGATGAAACTGCGGCCGCTGATCGAGCGTGTGGACCCACCGGAGGAATTGGATCCTGAAATCCCGGAGAGCCCCGTTTTCGAGTTGGAGGATGATTTGCCGCCGGATGAATTCATTGAGCGCGAGGTAGATCCGATTCTGGATAAAATTTCTGAATCCGGGATTCAGAGCCTGACCGATCGCGAACGGCGAATTCTGGAAAAAGCGCGCGAATTGATGGCGGGCAAATAGAGAAAACGCCTGCTCCTTTCGAAAGTCGAATCGGAGCAGGATGATTCGGTCGTTCCTACTGGAGCCGAGCGAAAGCATCAGGTTTGAAAGCACCTCCACGAAGGGAAATTTCCGCCGGATCGCATTGTATTGATGCCGTTCAGAATTCTCTTTTTCCGGACTCGTTTTCCCGGTTTACTTCGACGCAATGATTGGACGATACACGCGCCCTGAGATGCGGGCCATCTGGACCGACGCGAACAAGCTCAGTATCTGGCTCAAGATTGAACTCCTGGCCAGCGAGGCGCTCGTCGCGCAGGGCGTTGTGCCCAAGGCGGATTTCGCCCGCATTAAAAAGGGCGCGGCTGTTTGGTTCGCGAATCCGGAAGGCCTTTTTGAACGGCAGAAGGAACTCGAAAAGAAGCTTAACCACGACGTCATCGGTTTCACTACCGCCGTTGCCGAGAAAATCAATCACCGCGCCAGCCGCTGGTTCCATTTCGGGCTGACCAGCAGCGACATCGTCGATACGTCTTTCGCCGTGCAGTTGACGCAGAGCGCGGATTTGCTCATCGCGGACATCAAGATTCTCCGCAAATCGATTGCGAAGAAGGCGCGCAAATACAAGTTAACTCCCTGCATCGGTCGGAGTCATGGAATTCACGGCGAACCAACGACCTTCGGTTTGAAGCTCGCGTTGATGTATGACGAGTTCGGCCGCGCGCTGCGACGGTTGGAGACGGCACGAAAGACCGTGTCCGTCGGCAAGCTCTCCGGAGCCGTCGGCACCAGTGCCCATTTGTCGCCCAAAGTGGAAAACTTCGTCTGCAAAAAACTTGGGCTCACACCCGCGCCCCTCGCAACGCAGGTCGTGCAGCGGGACATTCACGCCGAATTTATGAATACGTTGGCCCTCATCGGCGCGAGCATCGAGCGATGGGCGGTGGAGTTTCGCCATCTGCAACGCACCGAGGTGCTGGAAGCTGAGGAACCATTCACGAAGGGGCAGAAGGGCAGCAGCGCCATGCCGCACAAGCGCAATCCCATTACCTGGGAGCGATTGACCGGGCTGGCGCGCGTGCTGCGCGGCAATTCGATCGCGGCAATGGAAAATGTGGCTCTCTGGCACGAGCGCGACATCTCTCATAGCAGTGTCGAACGAATCATCTTTCCGGATTCCTGCACGTTGCTCAATTACATGTTCCACTTGTTCATCCGCATGATGGACGGCCTGAACGTCTATCCCGAGAACATGAAAAAGAACCTCGGCCTTTCGCTCGGAATGTGGAATTCGCAAACAGTTTTGCTGGCGCTGATTCGGAAGGGGTTGACCCGTGAAGACGCTTACGATCTGGTGCAGCGCAACGCGATGGAAACGTGGGCCGTGAAACATGCCGGGCGCGATGACGCGGATTTTCTCGAACAGTTGAAATCTGATCCGGATGTGGCAAAGCACTTCAAACCCGGCGAACTCGAAGGCCTCTGCACCATCGAATTCCATCTGAAGGAAGTGAGCAACCGGTTCAAGGCCGTGGGACTGTAATTGACAGTCATCCAAAGTAGTCACATTGTATCTACATCATGAAGACGATGGTGCAACGATGGGGTAACAGTCTGGCGCTGCGGATTCCCAAGGCATTCGCCGACGAAATTTCTGTAATCGAAGGCGACGAGGTCGAAATGAAAATTACCAGAGGTCGGTTGATCGTCGCGCCAAAACGAGATGCCGAATATCAGTTGCAGGATTTGTTGGATCGAATAAAGCCTTCCAATTTGCAGGACGAGGTGTTTGCGGATAACCCGACGGGACGAGAGGTCTGGTAATGCCAAAGCCGTATTTTCCGGAACGCGGCGATCTCGTGTGGCTTCATTTTAGTCCGCAATCGGGTCATGAGCAGGCAGGGCGGCGACCGGCGGTTGTGCTGTCGCCAAAGGCCTACAATCGTCGAACCGGGTTGGCACTGTTCTGCCCGATTACCAGCCGGATAAAGGGTTACCCCTTTGAAGTATTGATACCTGATGGGTTGCCGATCGCAGGTGTCGCACTTTGTGATCAGATCAAGAGTTTCGATTGGAAGGCCCGCGAGGCGGAGTTTGTCGGGCAGCTTCCCCCGGACCTGCTCGCCCAAGTATTGGGGAAGGCAATAACGCTGCTCAAATAGCCTCGGGCCGTTTATTTAATCTGTATCCCGACCGGGCAATGATCCGAGCCCATAATATCCGGGCGAATAAAGGCAGTTTTCAAGCGCGGACGAAGCGCCTTTGAGATGAGGAAATAATCGAGTCGCCACCCGATGTTTCGTGCGCGGGCGCCGGACATCATGCTCCACCACGTGTAGTGCCCGCCGCCGGTTTCGAATTCGCGAAAGGTGTCAATGAATCCCGCCTTTACGAACGCGCTGAAGCCCGCGCGCTCCTCCGGCGTAAAACCATGGTTCTTCATGTTCGCCTTAGGATTGGCGAGATCAATTTCCTCATGCGCCACATTCAAATCGCCGCACCAGACGACCGGTTTTGTCTTCTCCAACTTCTTCAGATAGCGTCTGAAATCGGTATCCCATTTTTGCCGATACTCGAGTCGGGTAAGTTCGCGCTTGGAGTTGGGCACATAGACGTTTACCAGATAAAACGAATCATACTCAGCGGTGAGCACGCGGCCTTCCTGATCGTGTTCCGTCTTGCCCATGCCGCGAATCGTGTTGATGGGACGTTGCTTCGTGAAGATGGCCGTTCCCGAGTACCCCTTTTTCTCCGCCCAGTTCCAGTAAGTCGTGTAGGTCGCGGGCCAGAGCTGCTCGACATCGTCCGGCGTGCATTTGGTTTCCTGCAAACAAAGGATGTCGGGGTTCTCTTCAGCGAGATAATCGAGAAAGTTTTTTTTGAGCCCGGCGCGCAGTCCGTTGACATTCCAGGAAATCAGTTTCACGCCGCCCAGCGTAGGAAGAATGGGCGGGGATTGTCGAATGGGAATCGGGATTCCATAGAGTGGCGACGGGATTTCGGCGGGCTTTGGCCCAAATGGTAAAAGCAATCCGCCAGGTCTTGGAGTGCGTGCGGTGCTCCGCCGCTCTCCTTGTGGCTGGCGATTGTCGCCATGCGCAGGCATGGGAAATACGAAGCAGCAGGAACTCAAATCCACTGTTCCGATCCGAGCAACCAAGGGATCCATTATTCTGCTCGTCCGCCCGAAAGCGGCGCGGCAGCGCACGCACTCCAAGACGCTGGCACGTTGTTGACCGCGTATATTTATTCAATCACCGGTGAGTAACACGGAATCACATCGTAGCCGCCGAGGTAAGGAGGCGGATAGAGCCTCTCGGTTTCTTTAAAAAATCCGCCTCCTTACCTCGGCGGCTACTTTTTGAACGGGCTGCCAGCTTTCATTCGGTTGGCGCAACCGACACGCAATGACTGGAAATCGGTGGGCAATCCCATTATCACTGTCGCGTGCATCGGCTGGAAGGAAAAGTTATTGTCATCATTGGCGGGACAAGCGGTCTCGGTTTGTCCGGGGCGCGGACATTTGTCGCAGAGGGCGCGCGCGTTGTGGTTACGGGTCGCGATGCGGACAAGATATCCGCCACCGAGAACGAACTTGGGGTAGCCTCGGCCGGTCTTGTTGGAGATGCGGCGCAGTCTGATTCGGCAAGTGCGGCAATCGG
>CALBIE010000803.1 GCA_937893495.1 uncultured Verrucomicrobiales bacterium
CGATGCCGCCATTCTTGAGGCCTCACGCTATGTCGATGCCGTCAATTTCGCGAGCGCCTGCAAAGCTGAAGCGATCATGAGTGTCGGTTTTATCGACGGGACCTGCCCGCCCACCTCGTGCTATGCGGCCTACAATCAATTGAAAGGCCCGAAGTCGGTGATCAATGAACCGCTCATGGGACACGCGGCACCGTCTCACATCAAGGATGCGTTTCTTGCCGCCGCGCTGAAACACGCCGGCTTGAAAGCGGAAAAGTAAACAGGGCAGTTGAGCTTCGCCCTCATTGACGTCCATGCAGCTCCGCGATTTTGCAGAACGGGTATTGTTCAGCCGCTCACTGGACGAGAAACTGACACCGCCGCCGGAACTGAATGACGCTGAACCCGGTTCCGTCATTGCTGCGCCTCGGGAACCGGGCCGCCCAAAATCACTCGAGTTTCAGCAAGGTCGATCGCAAACCGGCTTTCCCAGACCGCACGAACTGGAGACAGACGAGGCGCGCGGGCGACTGCTGCACTTCTTCGCCAATCACGAACTGCTGGCCACGGAGCTAATGGCGCTGGTTCTGCTGAAGTTTCCCGATGCACCCAGGGCGTTCCGCAAAGGAATTCTCCGGACATTAAAGGAGGAACAAATCCACACGCGGATGTATCTGCGCCGGTTGAGACAACTCGGCGTCGAATTCGGGCAGTATCCCGTGAATGGATACTTCTGGAATGTCATCTGCGACATGCCGACGCCGATGGATTATGTCAGCCGTCTCTCGCTGACCTTTGAACAGGCAAACCTGGACTACTCGCGCCATTTCGCTCGCTTGTTCAAGCGGCTTGGCGATTTGCAGACCGAGAAGCTGCTCGACAAAATATACCACGACGAGATCGGCCATGTCGGCTACGGATTGAAATGGTTTCGCAAGTGGAAGGACCCGGGACTCTCGGACTGGGATGCATTCAAGAACCAATTACACTTCCCGCTTTCACCCAGCCGGGCCAAAGCGGAGCCGTTCAATCTTGAAGGCCGTCACAGCGCAGGCCTGGATGACGAATTCGTGCGGCAGTTATTTGTTTATTCGAAATCAAAAGGCCGCGCGCCCGCCGTCACGTTCTTCAATCCATTCGCGGAGTCGTTCATGGGACGCGGCAAAAGTTTCTCACCGAACAAGCAGCAGGCGGCACTTGCCCGGGATCTGGAAACCCTTCCACAATTCCTCTGCCGCAAGGATGACGTGGTTCTCGTAAATCAACGTCCGCGCATCGAATACCTGGCGGAATTGAAAGAGGCGGGCTTCGACCTGCCGCAGTTCGAAGTGCTCAGCCGCGGCCGATTAGCCAAAGATTCTGAACTGCGGCATCGCAAGATTGGTATGCTGCGACCGTGGGCATGGAGCCCGGACAGCATCGAACTGCTCCAGCCGCTGGTAAAAAACCTGACCAGTCAGCCAATGCCGATGGCAGGCTCGTGGGATACACAAATAAAGCCACTGTTCGCCAAGTCATTTGGCACGGAGGTGTTGCGCGAGTTGCTCACAAAAACTCCCGATGACTCATGGCTTTGCCCGCCATCGCTGGCCGGTATTCGCGTTACTGACTACGAATCAGCGCTGGGGACGATTCAACGTTTCCGAGCCGAGGGACACGCACGGATTGTTGCGAAACTGGAATATGGTGTCGCCGGATCCAACATGCTTCGGCTCTGGGAACCAATCACAACTGAACCGCAAAATACCTGGCTGCGGCGGAACGTGGAGCTCGAAGGCGCGGTCATCATCGAACCCTGGTTGGAGCGGGTGCTTGATTTTTCACATCAATACGAAATGACCGTCACGGGGCTCCAATCTCACGGCTTTTTGAAGATGGAGAATGATGCCCGCGGCCAGTTTCACACGTCTGTTTATACACCCAAATTCACGCAGGGATTGCCACAGGAAACAGCACGCTTTCTCCATGCGGGTGTACCGGACAAACTGAAACAGCTTTACGCGGAAATCGGTTCATTGCTCGAGCCACGCCTGGCGAGGGCGGGGTTTACGGGGCCGCTTGGCGTTGACGCTTTCATCTATCGCACGACTTCCGGAGAACTCCGCCTCAAGCCCATCGTCGAGATTAACGCTCGATTTACCATGGGTCGCCTGCTGCTGGAACTGATGCGAACCATCTCCCGTGGCAGTTGCGGCAAGATGGAGATTGTCAGCAAGGCAATGTTGAAACACAAAGGCTTCGACTCGTTGCTCGACTATGCCGGTCACATGAAGCGCAAATTTCCTCTTCGAACCGTTGATCATCCTAAACGAAGAATCGTCAGTGGAGCCGTGTGCCTGAATGATCCTATACGGGCCACCGGCTGCCTGGCCGTGCTGGTAATCAGTGCCGTAACTCGGCGTGTCACCTGATGCGGATGTCATCGCACATTCACAGCGATTCCTGATCGATTCGGAATAGCCCAATCCGGTTTTGAATTATTGCGGCACAGCCTGGGCAGTCACCGGAATGACGGCGACATCACCAAGCAACTATTTTTTCTCGCGCAACAGAAACCCGCGAGCGGCTTCCAGAACCGTATCGCGCCCGGACGACAGGTCTTTGGCTGTCGGCTTGATTTCAAAATCCGGTTCCAGTCCGCGGCGCTCGATGATTCGATTGAGATATCCTTTGTACGGCTTCACCGAATATGTCACCGTGTAGAGTTTGTTCTTCAGCTCATAGGTTTTTTTGCGCGAAGAAGCTCCGGCTGTCGTTTCACCAAAGAGTTTTGCCCGCTTGTTCGCCACGAACCAGGACGCCCAACCTTCACCCGCACTGATACACCGCGAATCGATCAGCACGGCCATCGGCCCCTTGAACCGGGGACGTTCGGGTTCCCTTGATTCGTCCGCCATAAAATTGATGTGCGATCTAACAAAATCAAATCCTCCGCCACTATTTCCACGAACGTCAATGATCAGGCCCTTGGCCGAACGCAATTCGGCAATCGCTTTGTCCAATTGCGCGATTAAGTCCGGTCGGATTCGTCGGACGTAAAGGTAGCCGATATCGTCATCCAACATCTTCCAAGCCACGCTGGCTGAGTCCGGAATACCTGGAATCGGGACGGGCAGGCGCGGCAGATAGCGGACGTCCAGGTCGGCTGGCAATTTCAAGGAATATTTCTTCCCACCGACATCCTCCAGCTCAAGATCAACAATCGTGCCGGATTTCATTTGTCGCACCGCCCATCGCGCCATCTGGTAACGAAGATATCGTTCGCTGGAGTAGCCGATAGACTTTCGCAGTGATTGCATCGTTTCCCGCATGACCTGTTCCGCGGATTTGCTATTGATGGATAACACGGTCATTCCCGCTTTCACGCCCGCTTTCGCCGCCGGCCCAATACGGTCCACGTGATAGACAACCAATTTTTCATGTTCATCCAAAAGGCACGCCATTCCGGGATCGTACCGGGGAAACTCGATGGCGGGCGGACTCAACAGGCCTTTGCCGAGGTAAGCGTGGCTGTCCTCCAGGCGCGCAACGAGTTCGTGACAGAGCAGTCCGAATTCCTCGTCAGTCTTCACCCTCGCCGCGCGGGGCAACAACTCTGCACCAACCGATTTCCAATCGATTCCCTTGAAGTTAAACCCTGCATACTCACGCCCGAGGGTGTCATACAAATCCTTGAACGCATCTGGATAACTCACGCCTCGTGGACGCTTCATCTTCGATTGCAAACGGTGACCCAATTCAGTGATTCTCTGGTTCACCCATTTTAAATCCGGTTGCGGTGGCGTTTTCCACTGGTTCCAATCGCGGGTATCGCCGTTGGGAATAATGGCAATCTCCTCCGGCAGCAGTGGAAACGAGCTGCGCATGGACAAGGGCATTGCAGCGCCAATGTCGGCCCGCGCTGCCGCGGATTCCGCGGGAAGTGAAAAATCCGCTTTCGCCGCATCCGCAAATCCCGGGCTCGCCAACAGGCTGCGACTGTTTGTCGGCAACTCCAAATCGAACACAAAATTTGTCGAACCCTCCACCTGTTGAACTCTGAAAAAGTTGGTGCGATTGTTCCAAAACAGGTTTTCCTCCAGCCTCGGTTCGCCGGCAACACCGTTGGTGCGACGGAAACTCCAGCTTCCCCGAATCGCGACGACGTTCTCGAAAAAGATGTTCTTGCGCAGGATCGGTTGCGCATCATCAACACAAATCACTCCACCGAACCTGCTACCGACGAACGTGTTTTGTTCAATCACATCACGGTTGCCGTTCCAGCAGGAAATCCCATTGATGTCATTCCGGTAAAACAGATTGTTACGGATCGAGGCTGTCGTCTGTCCGCCGCCATAGATGCCCGACCGGGCGTTGCGAAAGATGGCGTTACCCTCAATCACGGCCATCGGATCGCCGCACCGAATCCCATGCCAGGCCGCGCCGGAAATCCGACAACCTTCAATGCGGGAATCACCGGTCGTCCCAAGCGAAATACCAGCGTACCGATTGTTTCGTATGTCACAATCGATGACGTGCGTTCGCACAAGTTTTGCGTTCAATTCGCCAAAGCTCAATCCGGTATTCCAGTTTCCGGCAATCAGGCAACCGCGCAACTTCACATCCGTTCCATCGCCAAAGATAATTCCGTTCTGCGGCGAGCCCGCCACGACACAATCACGCATTTCAATCGCCGTTTGCCGGCCGTAAACAAGGGCCTGAATCACCGGCGATTTCGTGCTCTTCGGTCCTGCCCATTGGAAATGAATGCCTTCAATTCTCACGGCGCCCGCGTTAGTGATGACCACGGGATATTGCTTCTCCGGTTTCCGCCAACTCATCATCGCTGCCTGAAACTGCTTTGGATCATCAATCGACTCCAGTTCCTTGAGCAGCTTCTCGAATGTTTCCTCCAGTGACTTCCCGGTAAAACCCGGAACTTCAATGCGCGTCTGCTGCCATCCCGCGCCAAGCAATGTAACCGGCTTCGAAATGAAAAGATTCTCCTGATAAACTCCCGCCGCAACGCGAATGACCGCATTGGAAGCAGCCCCGTCAACAGCCGCCTGAATGGTTCGGAAATCCGCAGTTCCGGTTTTGGAGACGGTCTGCGCCACGATGGACGGATATCCGCCCGTAATAGCACACGCGAAGAAGAGAAAGAAAACCTGTTTCATGGCCGGAATCATTTCAGAACACAGAATTAAGCAATAAATCGAATCTGTCAGGTGCAACATCACCTCATTCGATATCCAGTTCGGACACGAATTTATGAAAACGGCTGGCTCCGTCGCGTCCCTTGCGGAGAATCAACCAGAACAAAACCATCGCCCACGCAAACTGAAGTAAACGTTTCAGAATCTTTTCACTGGAGCAACCGGCATCCCCTCCCGTCCAATAATCCATGAAGCGCAGTAGCCTGTTCCTGGTCCTTTTCATTTTGTCCCTCGTTCCACGACTTTCGTTCGCGGCCGGAATCGTCTTATTTGAGGATGACCATCGCTGGATTCCGCCACGCCCTCCCATCATTGCTCCAGTCCCGCGCCCGCCCCGCCCGACGCCTCAGCCGGTATTCACCCGCCCCGTCGAGGTGCGACAGCACAAGGTGCAGGTCACGATCAACGACCAGATTGCCCGCACCCACGTCGAACAGGTCTTCTACAATCCGAATCCCCGACGCATGCAGGGAACCTTCTTTTTCCCGGTACCTAAGGGAGCGCAACTTGATGGTTTTACGTTGGAAATTGACGGTAAGAAAATGGAAGCCGAACTACTTGCTGCTGATCACGCCCGCAAAATCTACGAGGACATCGTTCGCTCAATGCGCGATCCGGCGCTTCTGGAGTATGCGGGTCAGGATGTCTTCAAGATCAGGATTTTCCCATTTGAACCCCATAGTCAGCGTACCATAACACTGGCCTACACTGAGGTGCTCAAGATGGACAGCGGTCTGGTGGAATACGTGTGTCCACTGGCACCCAATAAGTATTCCGCGGCGCAGCTCAAAAATGTCAGCCTCACGGTGGATCTGAAAACACCGCGTCTTCTGAAATCAATTTGGTCACCGAGTCACGAAGTGAATATCAGCCGGCGTGAGAAATCCGCGAGCGTCTCGTTCGAAGCGGTGAACATCAAGCCGGAGTCCGATTTCCAGCTCTACTTCTCGTCTGACGCCGCCGAATTTGGAGCCAATCTGCTCGCCCATCACGCGGACGGCGAGGACGGTTACTTCCTCTTGCTGCTGACTCCGGCCTTGAAGACGGCAAACGAAAAATCGGCACCCAAAGATGTGGCATTTGTGCTCGATACCTCCGGCTCGATGGCGGGCCCGAAACTTGAGCAGGCGAAAAAAGCGCTACTCTTCTGCGTCGAGAATCTGAACGAGGGAGATCGCTTTGAAATCCTTCGCTTCGCCACGGAGGTTGAACCGCTGTTCGACCAGCTCACCACCGTTAATGATGCAACTCGCAAGCGCGCTCGACAGTTCATTCAAGGCCTCAAGCCGATTGGCTCAACGGCGATCGACGATGCGTTGAAACGCGCGCTCGCGAACGCGCCGAAGGATTCGGAACGGCCGTATGTCGTCATCTTCCTGACCGACGGCAAGCCGACGATTGGCGTTACGCGGGAGAGCGATATCGTGCGCCACGTTGAACAGCATAATTCGTCGCTCGCGCGCATTTTCTGCTTTGGCATCGGGACGGATGTGAACACGCATCTGCTCGACAAAATCACGGAGCAGACCAAAGCGTTCAGCCAGTACGTTCTGCCCGAGGAAGATCTCGAGGTGAAGGTCTCCAACTTCTTTTCCAAAATCAAGGAACCGGCTCTGGCCGGTGTGAAGCTCGAATTTCCCGATGGCATTCGCGTGAGCAGGCTTTATCCGAAAGAGTTGCCGGACTTGTTCAAGGGCGACCAATTGATGCTGGCCGGCCGCTACACCGGCAACGCAAAGGGAAAGGCGACCTTGAGCGGACTCGTCAACGGTGCCCGACACCGTTTCGCGTTTGACGTCAAGCTGCCGAAAAAAACGGGCAAACACAGTTTCATTCCCCGTCTGTGGGCCACGCGACGAGTCGGTTATTTGCTGGACCAGATTCGGCTTCACGGCGAGAACGCGGAGTTGAAAGGAGAAGTGACGCAACTCGCGCGCCAATACGGCATTGTAACTCCCTACACCGCCTACCTGATCGTTGAGGACGAACGCCGGCGTGGTATCACCATGCATCGCCGACTGCTCCCCCAGCTTGAGGCGGATTCCGGCGCCGCAGAGCAGGCTCAGGTGTTTTATCAACAACTCAGGCGCGAAAAATCCGGCGACTTCGGCGTGGCCAGCGCTCAGTTTACGGCCGATCTCAAATCCGCCAAAACGGCCGCTCCCGCCAGTCAAAACGCCAGCCAGCGAGTTGATCGGGCGTTGTCGGTGACCAAACCGCAAGCTTTGCCAACGCCCAGGGTCATGACGCGCTCTCCTTCCGGCGCTCCCGCCATCATTACCTCTCCAGCCCGCCCGGATGCCGGGCAACGCGTCTTACAGTACGCGCAGCAGAATCGATTCGTTGCCGGAAAGACCTTCTACCAGAACGGCACGCAATGGGTGGACGCCGAAACGCAGTCACTGGTCAACCCGCAGCCGGTTCGCATCCCGTTCGGATCGGAAAAATATTTCGCGCTGCTCAAGCAATTCCCCAAGGCCAACGAATGGCTGGCACTCGGCACTCAAATGCAAATCGTCCTGAGTGGAACGCTCTACGAGATTCACTGAGGAACCAAAACAGACGCGACTCGACGGTTTGCTGATCGGCAGGAGTAAGAGCGGAATCAAGCTTTGGAACAGAACGGCTGACCTACCAATCACCGTCCACCAGCAAAGAGGTTGCGTTACGAGCCAGATCTTCGGCCAGAAGCGGAACCGCCTGTCGCTCGGCGCTCGCAAGATCGGCACCTGCTCGAACCGTGGTTCGACCCGACACAAGCCGCTCCAGCAGAACTTTTCCCGAGGCACGTTCAATGGCCCGAACCTGAGCGGCCATGGTCAGCGAGTAATCGCGCGCCGTGATCACGTCACCGGGCTGAAAGCTGATTCCCGAGCGCGAAAAAGTAGTAATCTCACCGTCAATCACCACGTCGCCCGTGCCTTTAGTGTTCAGCAGGTAGGTGCCATCCTGCTGCAGTGCCTTTCGCAGGGCGTGATTAACGGAGGTGATGAGTCGGGGTTCAATCGTCTTGTTCTGGAAAAAATTAACCTGAACCGAACGGGTGCCCGGCTTAAAGCCGGCGGTCGGACCCAATTTGTAGCCGGCGCAACCAGTCAGAATCAGCGAGGCACAGGCGAGGCAAAAAAAGGTAGCGAGTTTCATGTTATTTCGAAGCGTTAGCTTCCTGCATTCGAGCCTTCAGTTCTTCAATCTTCCGTTTGGCTTCCTCGGCGTAAACCGAATTGGGTGCCTTGACGAGCACTTCGTTGTAATACACGAGCGCGCCGCTCCACTTCTTTCGCTTCTCGTAATAACCCGCGACTTCCATCGCACCACGGGCCTGTTCGCCGCGCAGGTTTTCAATTTTCTTGCGCGAGTCATCAACCCGCGCGTCGTCAGGGTACAACGAAATGAAATCTGAATACGTATCAATCGCCTTGGTGGAAATACCCTGATCGTATTCGGCTGTCTTCGCCTGCTTATAGTACGTCTCCGCCGCCCGGTGCATCGCGTCCGCGGCAATGTCCTTACGGTCGTGATACCGGTCCGCCGCAGTTTCGTAGGCCTTTACGGCACCCTTG
>CALBIE010000804.1 GCA_937893495.1 uncultured Verrucomicrobiales bacterium
AATCCTACACCCTTATTCAGTTATGTATATCTATTTAACGCCCAGCACACTAGAGACCATTCGATGGTCGTGGTGATTCATGCTGATTCGGGAGCACAGTTTACTGACGTAAGGTCGGTTATTGAGGGTTGTGAGCGAGCTGGTATAAAAAGCATCACTTTGGCCTCAACCAAGTAATGGTGACCAAATCGTCCAACCAGGGCGCAGCAGCGAACCGCCGCTCCGCTTTGCAGTCGGACGGTTCGGATAATTTGTCAGCGGCTTTTCCAGCCGACCGGGCGTTTCCGGCGGCGGTCGCTGAGCTTGATCGATAGGCACCAAAATGATAAAGCGCTTCGCGATAGTAGGAGTTTTGTTTTTGGTGTTCATTCCTCACACGATCGCGGGAATGTCCTTCGTAAGGCAGGATTGGACAATCGATATAAACGGAAAGGCCTATGGGATCATGGGAATTGAGGAAGTTGGTATGTCAGTGGGGCAGCCCGATCACTGGTGGACTTGTGTTTATGTGGCCGGAAAATATCATGAATTCAACGTAAGGTTGCCCACATTGTTGACCATTCTGGCGGTAGGGATGATAGCCATTCTTTCCGGACTTGGCTGGAAGGCCGGATTTGCTTCCAATCGTTCTGGCCGGGCCTATCAACCATGCGCTTCACCGAACGGCGGCCCTGCAACGTCAGTTGATAACTCGAACGCCACCGATGGGCCGCCATCGGTGAGCTGACCGGCCTCTTCGACAATGGATGAATCAGCGAAAGTTAAGCGCGCGTGGATCTCCGTCCCTAAGATCCTCTGCATCATTCTGGCTGCCACATTGGCATGGGTATTTTACGTTTATGCCGCATTACACATTCGGGTCAGTTTGGCCTACGAATACATCACTGAATTCGAACAAATGAGGACGGAGGCCATCGAGACTTCAGATGTAGGTGAAGCTGTCGGGAAGTTACGTCACACCATCAGGTTCTATCCTTCGGGCAGCACTCAATTTCCAGGCTCGAAGGTGGATAGAATTGTCGAGACAGCGCGCTCACATGCTGTCCGTGATATTGTCGCACACCTACGCAAGATTGCTCCAAAGGATTTGGGAGACGATTCAGACGGCTGGCTTGTGGAATACCGGTAAAGGCCTGCCAAACCAGTGGATTGAACCGGGACAGACAGTTGCGCAAGTCAGGCGTAAGGTGGCATCGTCATGATTGGAGAATTGCTCATCGAGCCCGTCATATACGTGATCGTTCACTTCTTCTTCTGGGGCATCCTTTTGCCCGTCTCGTTCGTGCTGGCGACTCCCATTTTTCTGGTTCGCGCTGCTATTAATCCGCGCTGCTTCTTTTCCGGCCTTGGCCGGGACTACCGAATGCTTCTTGTATGGTGGTTGGATCATCGGCCATTTCAGGAATAACCCATTGGCCCTGGCTTCAGCACTGCTCTATCGCTCGCTGGTTCCTTTCCTCCGTCCCTCCGTTTGCGCATAATCCGCCGCGATTGAACGCGCATGATTGAATTCATCAACCACATCCCGCTGCTCGGACTCATGCTGGTCACGGCCCTGGGATATTCACTCGGGCGACTTTCGGTTCGGAAACTTTCGCTGGGTCCGGCGGGCGGCACATTGTTTGTTGCGCTCGCGCTGGGGTATTGCGGTGTGAGTCTGGATGGGTTCTATGGTTCCGGTTCGCGCACATTGACGATTGGCACGCTGGGTTTTGTCCTGTTCATCTACTCCGTCGGCTTCGAGGCCGGGCCACGATTTTTTTCCAGCCTGAGTTCAAGAGATGGATGGAAATTCGTCTCGGTCGCCGTGTTCGCAAATGTCGTGGCGGTGATCGTCGCCACCCTCTGGGGGCGTCTGCTCTCGCTGGATGCCGGGACGGTCGCGGGAATGCTCGCCGGCGCATTAACGAGCGCGCCGACTTACGCGGCCGCTTCGCAAATGAATCTGGATTCAGCGCATCTCTCGGTTGCGTTCGCCATTACGTATCCGCTCGGCCTCGTCGGACTGGTTGTCATGATTCAGATTATCCCGCGCCGTTTGCAACAGAACCTGTCGCTGGGTGCGCTCAACGATAGTGAGTTCGGATTGGACCGCTCCGCGCTTCGTCCGGGAAATCATAAACTCGAGGCATCGAGAATCTACGCCGTCACGCGCGAGGAGGCACTCGGTGTTCCTCTTCGTGATCTCCGGCTCACCCGGCGAACCGGCTGCGTGCTCTCCCGGGTCATGCGCGGCCACCAGGTGCTCATCCCGGATGCCAATACCGAATTACAGGTGGATGACCACGTGATGGCCACGGGCCGGGTCGAAGAACTGCATCAACTGGAGCAACTCATCGGTGCGGAGATTCAGGATATCGAACTCGAGGATAAGCTGCCACCCGCCCGAAGGATTCTGGTGCTTCATTCGGATACCTTCGGCAAATCGCTTGCTGAGCTGAAACTGATTGATCGTTTTCACTGCATCATCACCGGCATCGAACGCGGATCGGAAGAACTCGAACCCGGCGCCGACGTTTCGCTACAGCGCAACGATATCGTGGAGGCGATGGGAACACGTGATGACGTTCGCCGCCTCGCGCGCGAACTGGGTGACTTCGAACCCGCGACGGATGAAACCAATATCGCCATCTACACGGGCGGCATCTTTCTTGGTCTGCTCATCGGTAGTCTTCACCTGGGTGTGCTTGGACTGGATTATCATCTCGGCGTTGCCCCGGGCTTGTTGCTGGCCGGATTAGTGCTCGGCTGGAGAGGACGAATCGGATCCTACTCGACGCATGTTCCCCGGTCCGCACGACAACTCGTTCGCGATCTTGGTATCCTGCTGTTCATCGGAGAAACTGGCCTGCAAGCGGGTGGGCGACTGATGGAAGGATTGACACTCGCTCCGATTCTCAATCTTGCTGGAGCCGCCTTGGTTACGGTGGTTACCGTGCTCGGTTCATTGTTCTTCGGATTAAAACTGCTCAAGTTGCGTCCCTTGGATTGTTGGGGGAGCGTCTGCGGTGGACTTACCTCATCCGCCGCGCTTCAGACGTTGCGAAAGACGACCGACTCAAATGAAGTCACCGTCAGTTATGCTGCGGCGTATGCCGTCGGAAGCGTCCTGGCGACCATCGCCGGTCAAGTGATCGTTGCGCTCGTGCCGTAGGCAAAAGGAAGCACAGAAAAGCGTTGAATTGAAAAAGTCCGTCTGGCTGTCTCCCTTCCCATGAACCTGCCGGATTTTGACAAAGGAATGGGGACAAAGGATTGGGTGGGAAATAATTCCTTTGTCACCATTCCCTTGTCTTTCAGTTCAAGGCCCGTGAGCAGGTCGAGAAGGAACAGGAAACTCCCCATGAACCCTGTCCGTTACCCACAAATATTGGAGGTTCGTTTAAGAACCGCCAAGGAATTGTGACCGTCGGGCAGGCATTGGCGCGTGGGGCGGGGGTTGGACGGGTTGGGAAAGCGGCGGTAAACACGCGCGCACTCCAGACGCTGGCGCGACCCAGCGGCCGCCTCGTCTTTCGCGCCAGCGTCTGGAGTGCGGTGTCTTCAGCACCGCTTTGCCTGGAACCGACGCGCTCCATCGTTCCCCGGGGCTGTCTGTTACCCTCATTCTGCCCCGGGCTTTCAGCCCGAATTTGTGGGTAACCGATGGCCATGAACCGGAGCGGATCCCTGCCACAGATTCAGGGAAGCCGCAGAGGTAGACTCAATCCGCGGATTCCCTGAATCCGCGATAGAATCAGTTCAGTGGTTCAAAGCGCGAAGATCCTTTTCGGCGAAATCTCTCCCTGCGGGAGAGGGTGGGGTGAGGGGAAAGGTATCAAGGCAGGCCCAGTGCTCGTGCTTGCCTGCATTCGAACCTTCTAACCGGATATTCTTTTTGGTAACCGCTCTAAGCTTCAAGCAACGCCACCGCTGCATCGCGCACTCGACCGATTTCATCGTCCGAAATTCCACTCAACAGCGGGAGATGCGGTCCGGTGTCGGCAATCCCTGCCAACCTGACGGCCTCGTGCAGAACACGAATGGGATTGATTCCGTTGCGGAGATCTTCGAGGGGTTTGAAGACGGCTTGAATCTCGGCCGCGCGATCGAAATTACCCGCTTTGATGACGTCCAGCAATTCAGCCGATAAATCAGGCCGCACACAAACGCATCCCGCCGTAAACCCGTTAACCTTGAACTTCGTCAAATGCGTCACCGCCGGTTGTTCGCCAATACCACTCACAATCATCCTGGGTTCCACCAGAAACGTGAGTTGCTCGAGGAATTCGTCCTGTGCCGGGTCTTCGCGGACGATGGCGTACTTGATCCACGACACCAGTCCGTCGTTCACCAGTTGCGCGGCGCCTTCGGGAGAAATGTAACCGTCGCGTTTGATGTAGAGCACCGCCGGGCGACCGGCTGCTTCAACGAAATGTCGAAAACCCGTCAGGAGCCCCGCCTCCGTCATCAGACCTTCCGCCGGCAATACCATCGCCGTCGGAAACTTCGACTGAGCGACAATCTTTGCCTGATCCATTTGTGTGCCATAGGCCGGACCGACGGATGGAATCACCAGCGAATTTTCAGCGGCGACTTCTTCCAGCATGGCCAGTGTCGCTTCAAATTCACTGGGGCGAAGGTGATAAAAGTTTGCGTTGCCGCCATACAACAGCGTCGTGACACGCCCGGCCTCGATGTGCCGCACGATCTTTGCGTTCTCGTCGCGGTTGATGGTGTAATCGGCATTTCGTGCCAGCGGCGGCACGGCGATGACGGAGTTGCGAAGATGTTCAGAGGTAACAGGTGTCGTTTGCATGAGTGATGTGATTAAATGTCAATCGGTGGGGCGAAGCTCCTGCTGAGCCCAAGTCAGAATCCCGAAGGGATAAAAGGCAAACCGACGTCGATTGCCTCGCGGGTCATTCTGTGGCTTCCGCTCGCGGAAGATTTTGGCGAGCCGCCAAAATCGACAGGCCGGCGGCCTGTGCTCCCCTCGAATCGCGGCTTCGCCGCTTCTTGTTTATCCGTGTTCATCCGTGGCTGAGTTCGAATTCAATAAATGTCCGGCTCCGGATCGCGACTGCCGTCGGAATGAAGGAAACGAAAATCGCAACCCTCGTGTGCCTGCGTGGTTTCATCAAAATAAAGCTTCCCGTAACCACGAGAGAATCGCGGTTCAGGCTGCGTCCAGTTCTTTTTCCGTTCGGCCAGTTCCTCGTCGGAAACCTTAAGCTCAATCTTTCGATTTTCAACGTCGAGGGAAATCATATCGCCATCCCGCACGAGCGCGAGCGGACCGCCGACAAATGATTCCGGCGACACGTGCAGCACGCACGCTCCGTAACTCGTGCCGCTCATCCGCGCGTCCGAAATGCGAACGATGTCACGCACGCCCTGTTCGAGGAGATACTTGGGGATGGGTAACATGCCCCATTCCGGGATCCCGGGCGCGCCCATCGGCCCGGCGTTTTGCAACACAATGATGTGGTCTTTTGTGAGTTGAAGCGACGGGTCGTCAATGCGCGCTTTCAAGTCCGGGTAATTCTTGAACACCGCGGCGGGCCCCTGATGCTTGAGCAAATGCGGCTCTGCGGCCGGTGGCTTGATGACGCAACCCTCCGGCGCAAGATTACCGCGCAATACCGCCAGGCTACCGTTCTCGCACAGCGGTTTGTTGCGTGGACGAATCACGTCATCGTCATACACCTCAGCCCCGTCAATAGCTTCGCCCAGGGTCGTTCCAACCACGTTCGGGCAATCGAGATTAAGCAAATCCTTGATGCGCGCCAACAAACCGGGGAGGCCTCCAGCGTCGTAGAAATCAGCCATCACGTATTTTCCGGCCGGCCGCAGGTTGCCGATCACGGGAACCCGACTGGAAATCTCATCAAAGCGATCCAGCGTCAGCGGAATCTCCGCGCGCCGCGCGATGGCGATGAGATGAATGATGGCATTGGTCGAACCGCCAATCGCCATCAATGCGGTAATAGCGTTGTCGATGGACTTTGCGGTGATCAGTTCGCTCGGTCGAAGATTGTTCCAACCCAGCTCCACGGCTTGCCGTCCGGTGGCCGAGGCCATCCGCGCGTGACCGGAATGCACCGCCGGAATCGCAGACGAACCGGGAAGGCAAAGGCCGAGAGTTTCCATAATCGACGTCATCGTCGAAGCCGTGCCCATGGTCATGCAATGGCCGGGCGAAGCCGCGATATGATCCTCCAGTTCGCACCAGGAATCGCAGGACATTCTTCCGGCACCGCGCTCGGCCCAGAACTTCCACACATCGCTGCCACTGGCCAATGGCTCACCACGCCAACTGGAGCGCGACATCGGTCCCGCTGGCAAATAGATGCTCGGGACATTCGCGCTGATGGCGCCCATCAGCAATGCCGGGGTCGTCTTGTCGCAACCGCCCATCAGCACTGTGGCATCAATCGGATACGTGCGCAGAGTCTCTTCGGTTTCGAGCGCGAGCAGATTACGATAATACATCGAGGTGGGCTTCATGAACGTCTCGCTCATGCCCATCACCGGAATCTCGACTGGAAACCCACCCGCCTGCCACACGCCGCGCTTCACATCCTCGACGCGCTGTTTGAAATGCGCGTGACACGAAATCAAATCATTCCACGTGTTGAGAATGCCAATGACCGGTTTGCCGGTGAATTCTTCCGTGTTGTAACCGGCCTGTTTCTGTCGCGAACGATGACCGAACGATCGCAGGTCATCCGGCCCGAGCCAGCGATAACTGCGAAGCTCTTCCGGTTTGCATCGTGGTCGGGAAGTGTTGGCGGCGGCGCTCATGTTTGAATCAACGGCCTGCTCTTGTAATACGCGCTCCGCGAATCCGAAATAAAAAAGAAGCCACAGCAAATGCATTTGCAAACGATTGGAGCGGTTTGTTTAAAACTGCGTTTTTGAGAACAGGGAACGTCCCTCCCCGCTCGCTATCAGGGAAAGGTTTACCGGATCACGATTCGCGGTTTGCGCCCAAATCCCGAAATCCCCTCACCCGACCTTCCACCTTCGAGCTTCGGCGCGACAAGTCGGGCACCCTCTCCCCCACTACCTGGCCGCGCTCCGCCAATGCGGTTCCAAACTGATCCAATCCGCATGAAAATTATGTTGACCGGCTGCCCTCAGGTTTTGCGGGAGAGATTTCGCCGAAACCAGGTTTCGCGCTTTAACCCCCTGAACTGTAGCAGCCGACGTGAGGAGGCTCTAATTTCTTTTGCCCAATGCTGAATGAGCCTCCTCACGTCGGCTGCTACCAGGTTAAGGAAAGGGAGGGGGCGTACCGGTTCAGGGAGAGCGAGGCGACTCACGGCCACCGGTGAGATAATCATGGTTCTGCGAATACGCTGCCGGGAATTCTCCTCCCCATGAACTTCCCTTTACACGGGACGTCCGGTGAGGGCACCGGGCCTGCAAGTTGTAGGCCGGGTCCCCTGACCCGGCGCATCGCGTTCAAGGGTACACCGCGCGAAGATCTCTTTCGGGAAATTCTCTCCCTGAGGAAAAGGTCGGGTGAGAGGGAAGGGATCTCTCGGATGCCTGACGTTCTCCAATAGTTTGTCGTCGCTTGGGCACGAGTTTTCTTAAACCGCTTTAGCCGCGCAATTTGATCACGGCCGGCCTAATCGTCACGGCGTGACCGCGAGCGGCGAGAAACCAACCACGCCCTGCAATCCCTGTTGAAAAGTATTGGGCGCAGTGCGGAAGCCATTGGAGAACTGATTACCGAGCCGCGGCAACACCATGATGGCGTAGTCGGTCACCGAGAACATGATGGGGAAATCCGTGTTCTTCATGATGGCGTCGAGCGCCTGCGCCATGGTGAGCCCTCGCAATGGCGCGCGAATCTGCACGTTGGCCAACCGCAGATCGAATTGCAGTGGCCCAGCGGGCGCCGTCGGCGCGGCCGCTTGAACGACGGCCGCCGCGGAAGGATCAAGCGAATCACCCCCAGGCTGTGCGCCAGCCGGCGGCGTCAGGTTCACCGGCGCGGAAACGGGGTCAAGAAACATGAAGTTCAATGGCTGCTTCGATCGACTGCGTTTCTCGAATTCCGCCTGCAACTGGGACACCACCACCTCCAGCGGCAGCCCGTCAAACACGATTTGATCAAGGATCGTTGAGTTCAACCCGGCAATAATCTGCCGACGGCCATGCACGGCCGGGCGAAGTCGTCGAACCTGCGCCGTTTGATTGGTTTGCACCGAAGCAGCGACGCTCGACACCCCATTCGTTGAAACGGATTGCGGATGCGCCTCCGCCACGAAAGCGAGCGCAACGAGACAAGCGAGGATTTGCCGGGAAAGCAGCTTGTCCAAAACGGGTCGCATGGTCTCCAACAAGACACGCTAAATGAGACTATCGCAATCCATTTTCATTACCCGCCCTTCCGCCTTCGCGCTGCTTCGGCGCGACAAGTCGGGCACCCTCTCCCCCACCGGGGGAGAGGGATGGGGTGAGGGGGAGGGAAAACCTCCAACGATTGGACGCGAATCGCAGCCTTGAACCGGAGCGCCGGCAGGTTGCCGGCTTATTGGCTGCCGATGTCCCGCACGATTGGATTTCGACCGGAGTCGTATCGTTGACATACAACGGTTTAAGCCGGCTGCAAGCCGGCGCTCCGGGGTGTTGCTGAACAGCGCGTGCGCCGGAGCGCGGCTCTGTGAGCCGCAGCAGGCCCCGAAATCGAAAGTGCTCCCATTCGTTTTGTCCGCGTCCTGTCTGGCGAAGTTGCT
>CALBIE010000805.1 GCA_937893495.1 uncultured Verrucomicrobiales bacterium
CCGAATCGACTTCAATGTTGAATTTCTGCTCGCCGATGATTTTTGCGCCGAGTTTGAGATATTTCTCAATCTCCTTTCGGGCGGTCTTAATATCGGTCACCTCGTTTGCTCCAAAAACAAACTCGCCGGGATGATCTTTCGCAATCTTCATCACGCTTTCATTGCCCAGCGTCTTTGCGGCCAATCCGTTCGAGCGCCCATTCCAGGTCGAAGGGCGGTTCCGCACGCTGCCGGATGGCAACAGAATGGTCTGGGTAATTCCCATCGCCCGCTGATGGGCAATCATCTGCTCATCACTGCGCCCGTGGTAATGCGTGTGCTGATGAATATCGATGATTGGCTCCTCAGGATCGGCCTGGGCGGTCAAGTCGCTCGCGGCCACAACACTGGCGCCAAGGATGGAATCGCGAAGAAACATGCGTCGGGTAAAGTTCGTAGGCATGCGCGAAGATTAAGCGAGTTGGCGTCGGTGAAAAGAGTTTTTACACCTTTGGAATCGGTCAAAGGCCGCGCAAACGGCGATCGCAAGGGGAGACGGCGTCAGGTGGAGCGCGGCATTCATGCCGCAGAATCGGCCGGTCGCCGACATTATTTATCGGACTACGAAATCTTTACGCCCCGCCACGTCTCTGCGGCTTGAAAGCCGCGCTCCTGGCGCAATTACATGGACGCGTCCGCCTCTTCAATCCACATCAAGCTGAACAACAGCGCCAGCGGCATTCATGCCACACAGAATCGTAAGAATCTCCCGCTGCAGTGAATAGCGCACGTCCTCATTCAGATCCGGGTTCGCCAGCAGGCAGCGTCCGTTTCGGGCATATTGCATGGCGCTCAACAAATCGCGCTGCACGATCCGGTACGTCTGCCGCGACATTTCCGCCGAATCAGCCACATGGCCAGTCACAAACCCGGGCCAGATCATATCGCAAAGCGCACCCGCCCCCAGCATGTCCTCGTAGGCCGCTTCTTCCACCGTTCCGGCACAGACCAGTATCACACTTTCGGCACCGCTATTCTCCAGACGATTTGCAACAGTGCGTAAATTCAGGAAGCTGGCAATCAGCACCTCCTTCGCACCCACGCAGGCACGCAGTGCTCGAGTGCCATTGGTGGTGGTCATCACAATCGATTTTCCTTCCACGCGTTCCGCCCCGAATTCGCGCGGCGAATTTCCCAGATCAAAGTCGATGCTCCCCGTCTGCGCCGCGAGAATTCGCACGCCATCGCGCTCTCCCGCGAGCATGAGTTCGGGAGACTCCCCTTTCATCCGGACCGCTTCTTCGACACTGGTGACGGGAACAATCGATTTGGCTCCATTGGCAAGCGCCACCGTCATCGAGGTCGTTGCCCGCAGAATATCCAGGACGACGCAGGTCGTGCCGGACAGGTCCCGATTCTTCAACGACTCGAACTCGGCCGGGGTAAAGGTGACTTCAATTGATTTGCTCATTTCTTTTTTGCCAACGCACGGCCCCGGACCGGTTTTTCCAAAACCGTGCGGACGTAGTGAAACAGATACTGCTGCGCGTATCCAGCGTGCGGACCGAAGTACGTGGAGGTAAACTGCTCCAGCTGTTTGCGGTTCGGTTCGCGCTTTGGAAAGTAGAGTTGATTC
Source organism: uncultured Verrucomicrobiales bacterium (assembly GCA_937893495.1). Lineage (GTDB taxonomy): Bacteria > Verrucomicrobiota > Verrucomicrobiia > Limisphaerales > JAYPXF01 > CALBIE01. Next base: position 1,616 of record CALBIE010000805.1, read on the forward strand.
AACCCCCGCCCAATCCAGACATCGATCGGAAAGGCCTCCTCAAAACCGTAGGCGAACAGCAACACACAATCAGCTACCTTTCTCCCGACTCCCGGCAGTTTCATCAATTCGCGCCGCGCCTCGGCACAGGGTAAATCATTGAGCGCGTTCAGGTCCACGCCCCCGTCAGTGACCACCTTGGCAGCCCCCAACACGTAAGGTGCCCGATATCCCATTTTACATTCGCGTAACTCGCCCTCGGAACACCGGGCCAGTCGCCGGGCAGTCGGAAAGGCCCGACCGTCCGACGATTCATCGGGAACCGCAATGTGTTCACCGAATCGGTCACAAAGGTTTTTCACGATCTGCCGTATCTGGACGATTTGTTTGGATGACGAACAAATGAACGACGCAAGACATTCCCATGGTTCTTGTCGTAACAACCGCAATCCGCGACATGCTTTCACGGCCCCTTGAATCGCCTCGTCGTCCGGAAAGGATTCGACAATTTCGTCATACTCCACGTCGAGTTGCAGGTAATCCCTCAACCAATGCCAGTCGCCCGGTTCCGAGGTAGTTCGAACGATCAGTCCGTCATTCGCCATTCCCAGTGAAACCCACCGACCAGCAATGACGCCCACCCATTTTCCGCCCTCTCGAGTCCAGCGAAACGCCTGACCGGAATCCAGTGTGGCATCAAGGTCATAGTCCTTTACCTGAAAAGTGGACTTAAACAGGGGTGCACCCATTTCAAAGAAGATTACGGCACGCAATCAGTCGCACCCGATGGATCACCCGGCCACGATACCTGACATCCTTCACCCCAAGATCCTCAATCGATTCAAACTGCCCGCGAATCCACTCAGGCGGTGCCTCCGCATTTGCATTCAACTTGATACGTTGAACATAGACGGCGCTCTCTCCTTTTCGCCCTTGATAGCCCGGCCAGAAGTAAAACTGATTCTCCGGATGCCCTGCCGATTGATAATACACCATCGGCTTATCGCTTCCCGCCACCGCGTTGGCTTCAGGAATGTAGAACGCCACCACACTGGTAATCCCATAGTGAGCACCGATCACAAACGCCGGCTTTCCTTCATCAGCAAGCTGCTTCCGCTGTTCCTCGACAATCCGCGCCATCTCCGACCAGCCGCGAACCCGCACGAGTGGATCCAGCTTCGCCGGCATCGTGTAGCCGAGCACTTTGGAAACGATGTTCGTATCGTGCAGGAGAATGACCAGCGGAAAACCAAGAACCAACCCAGCCGTCATCCAACGCTTTACCGCCATTGTCCCGCTCTCGAATCGCCGGCCCCAGTGGATCGCCATCAGGCAAAACAGCGGAACAATCGCCGGCGCGATCCAATTGGGCTGCACCCGTGATCGAATGGTGTAAAGAAAGTAACCCAGGAAAAGCGGGACTCCCATGCAGAACAAATACAACAACAGCTTGTCTGCCCGGTGCTTTCGCCACACCTCAATGCATGCCCAGACCATCGCCACGCAGAAGATGGGATTCAACAACGCCAACTCCGCGAGCATGAAATCCTGCATGAAGTTCCAGTTGTAAATCCACTTCTGCTCCAGGCCCGCCCGACTTCCGAGATGCGTCACGGTAATCCAGTCGTTCTGCGCATTCCAGGCGGCGACCGGAATGAAACCCAGTGCCATCACGCCCATCGCCAACCAGAATCCCTTCTTCACAAATTGGGCACGAGCCTTCGGCCAAAGGAGAAAGAACAAGACGAAGGAAACCAACTGAAAGAGCGCCGTGTATTTGGCGAGAAAACCCATTGCCAGCCAGAGACCCGTCCACAACCAATGCACGGTGGAATCTTTTTCTACCGCCTTCCATCCGGTCAACATCGCCGCCGCCCAGAACAGCACCGACAATGAATCGATCACCATCAGAATGGTTCCGACGGCCGGCAAGGGCGTCGCGGAAAGGACCACGACCAACCAGAATCCCGCACGGGCCATTCTTTGCGCGGCGAAAAAGCGAAGTAATAGAAAAGCCAACACCGCGCCGATAACCGGCGCGAAGAAACGCACGCCAAACGCGTTGTCGCCCCAGATCGAAGTGCCGAGAGCCTGTGTGTAGGCGATGAGTGGCGGCTTGCTGAAATAGGAAAGCGCGAGGTGTTGCGACCATTGCCACTGATAGGCTTCATCCTCGCTCAATTCGATCTTATCCGCGCCGAGATAGGCCAATCGCCCGATGAACAGCAGTGCAATGAGTACATACCCCAACAGCAACCAGTGCCTTTCCAGCGAAGAGTTGGTACCATTCAATTCCCGATAATTCCTTTCGCCGTCCGCCTCGGCTGAATGATCACTGCTTACCGACGCCGGCTCCCTCCCGTCTCCCCGCTCGGGATCAATCAAGCTCGGCAGCTTCGCCCACCAGAGCGGAAACCACCTACGCCCGATCCCGTTCCATATCTCATTCCCCAGCCAGACGAAAGCCAAACCATATCCAGCTCCCAGGACCGCTCCCACGAATGTGTCCGAGGGATAATGCACGCCATTGTAAACGCGGGAAAACGCGATGCCGACGGCCAACGGAAGCGCAATCTTCCAGCTCTGGCGAAAATAGACAAAGAACACCATTCCCACCGCAAACACATTCGCCGAATGCGCCGACGGAAAGCTGAAACTACCCGTCCGACCGACCAGAGTAATGGTCGCCTCCACATCGTTGAAGGGACGCGGCCGAGCCACCACGCTCTTGATGGTATTGATGATCCAGCCATCGCCGATGGCAACCGCGATAAGGGAAAACAGCACGCACAAAGCACCGCGCGCCTTGAACTTCCAAATCAGGAGCGCCGCGAGCACTGTAGCCCCGGGAATGAACAGCTTGTTGCCGCTCAAAAACGGCATCAGCCGATCAAACACCGGATTGCTCAACGTCTGGTTGCAGAAGTTGAACAGGGCCGTATCGATTGAAATCAGGAAATCCATTTCGCAAGAATGAATGCCCGGCAAGGTTGAAGAGGTTGCCGAAGCGGGGCAAAGGAAATTTTTGATTCCCGCAGGGTAATCCATTCGCACCAGAAGATCGCATGGCGAATACCGCATTCTGAGCACGACACATGTCGGAGCGGATCGCCTGTCCACGGTGAATGCTTGACCCCAAACTCCGAAATGAACTGAGGACCGCGCCCGCCTCGGGTTCAGTTTATCGCGCCCTCGCGGAAAACCCGTTCCCACTGAAACGGAACGATGTAATTGAAACGGCGGGAGCGCGGCATTCATGCCGCAGAAGCGTCCGCCCGCAGCCAGCGATTGCGCATCGGCCCGAGGCGCGGGAATCCGACACCATCAGATGTGTCAGAACACGCCAACTGAAACTCCGCGAACCGCTTGGCAAATCCACGTTCCTGCGGAATGAATTCCGCGCTCCAACTGCGTCGTTCGCACTGAAACGATCCAAACATTCCCAATAATCCCGCGCGCGAAAGGCTGGCCGCGAGGCGGGTGTAATTCCCAACCTCAGAATTCGGTTTGAATGAGAACCCACGCCCGTCCTCCACCCAGGCAAGCCTTGTGGATATTCCTCGGGACGATGGTTGACCTTACTCCGGTTGAATCGCACGCTTGATACATGCGTTCCCTGAATGAGAGAAACTTGGAGGCGGTGGTGAAATGATGCATCACTCCGTTTTGAAAGCCATCGGCTTCATCTGCCTATCGTTGACGATGCTGGGCAGCAGCGTCTCTGCCGCTGACTGGCCGCATTGGCGGGGCGCTGCACGGTCGGGGCATTCCGTGGAGGATTCCGGATGGGAAAGTGGTGCCTGGTCCTCGTTGCCAACAATGTGGTCAATGGGCGTCGGTGTCGGCGGCTGTTCAATGGTGGTTTTCAAAGATCGCCTTTACACACTTGGATTCGATCAAGGACAGGACGTTTTGCTCTGTCTGGACGCGAAGACCGGCAACCCCGTGTGGCGGCAATCGTATCCGAGTCGGGAATACGGTCGCTTTGCCCGCGGCGATCAGCAGTTCTTTCGCGGTCCATTGGCAACGCCGGAGATCGATGTCGCGACGGGTTGGCTTTATACATTGAGCGTTGATGGTGAATTGCAGTGCCGGGATGGGAACGCAAATGGAAAACGTGTCTGGGGCTTGAACCTGTATGACCAGTTCGGTGTACCGCAACGTCCGCAGGTCACCCGGCGGGGCGGGAGCCATCGCGATTACGGATATATCTGCGCGCCGATGATTTATCGGGATCAAGTCATCGTAGAGGTGGGCGATCCGAAGCAGGGTAACCTCATGGGGTTTGACAAGCGGACAGGAAAACTCCTCTGGCAATCGGAGAACAAGGATCCGGCCGGGCACACGGGTGGCATGTCGCCGATTACCGTCGATGGCATTCCCTGCGTCGCGGTCTTGACGGCGTTGAATCTGGTGGTAACGCGGTTGGACTCCGGGCAGGAAGGCAAGATGGTTGCGAAACATCCCTGGATAACGGATTTCATCAACAACATCCCGACGCCCGCTGTTTCAGGCCAGGACGTTGTCGTCACGTCGCGATACAATCGAATGGCAATGGCGCGTCTGCACGTGACTCGATCCGGATTCCGCAAGGTTTGGGAACAGCCGATGGCGTCCGGCGTGTGCAGTCCAGTCATTGACGATGGAAAAATGTATTGGGCGAACCGGGGCCTGCATTGTGTTGATTTTGCGACCGGCAAGCTGATCTGGAAAGGCGATCGGTTTCGGGATGCCGCATCCTGTATCCTGACGTCCGACAAACGATTGATTGTCTGGGCGGATCAAGGTGACCTGGCACTGATCGAAGGGGCAAATCGTTCTGCGGGAAAGTATGTGGAATTGGCGAGCAGAAAGGGTGTATTGCGGGACACCGCCTGGCCCCATGTCGTGCTGGCCGGACAGCGACTTTATTGCAAGGACCGAGGCGGCCAGATCAAATGTCTCGCTCTGGAAAAAGGCGCAATTGCGCCACTGCCGATAACGATGGCAAAAAAGAGTTCGGTCAACGCAAAGCCCTTCACCTCGACGAAACCGTTTCATCTGGTGAACTGGCTGTCTGATGATCCCGCCCTGGTGCTCGGTTGGAAAGCGGGAGGCGGAAAACGAAACCTCAAGGGAAGCCTGTTGAAAGACGGGCGCTGCAGCTTTGAGGCAAGAGGGAACGCCGACTTTGGCCCGGATCGCGAAATGGCTTTATCGCGCGGAGCCTACCTGTTGAAGGGCGGGGATGAATTGCATCGCGCGTTTCAGAAAGCCAACCAATTCACGCTGGAGGTGATCCTGTCGAGCGGCAATGCCAGTCAAACGGGACCCGCCCGCATTGTTTCATTTTCCGAAGATGCCTACCGAAGAAATTTCACCCTGGGGCAGGAAGGGAGTCAGTTTGTCTTGCGGTTGCGCACCACACAAACAGGTGAGAATGGCATGCGACCGGAAATTCGTTTCGGACAAATCAAAGTCGGGGTGCAGACTCATCTTTTGTTGACCTATCGGGAGGGGGAACTGACCTGTTATCAGAACGGGATGACCGTCTTCGAACGGAAAGGTCACGTTAAAGGATCGCTGGCCAACTGGAATCCGCAGCATTTTCTGATCGGCGACGAATGGAACGGGGATCGGCAGTGGTCGGGCCGCGTATTCGGCGTGGCGCTGTATAATCGGTTCGTCGATGCGAAGGAGGTCAGTGAACGCTTTGCGGCGATATCGGAGTAGTCGATCTCCGGATGGGTTTGGACGGTCGATTGAGTGGGAGGAAAATGGCGGAGTGGTGAAGCACGCATATCCGTGAAGGGTTTTCCCGGTTGGTTCGCGGGCTCAGAACAGAACGGGCAATTTGGGATATTTCACCGGCAGCCATCTCGATCAGGCTCTCAAAAGATCAACCGCGCTGGCGACCGAAACCGGTGACGACGGCGATTAACATCAACGGCAACAGGACGTGACCGTAGAAGAAATAAGGTGCCAATTCCCCCCACCCGACCACGGGAACATAGGCGTAGCGAGCCGCAACTTCCTGCTGGATCGCCACAGCCGCCACGACCGAGGTGGCGTAGGGAAGAATGTAGGGAAACGAACAGGAAATGGTATCCAGCAAATTCGCGCTTCGATACGGATGAATTCCCGCGTCCTTCCGCAATAGATTGGCCAACGGGCCGGCCGTGATCATGGCGACCGTGTTGACGGATACGCAAATGTTCGCAAAGGAAATCAGGCCCACGATCGCGAATTCCGCCTTGCGCAGGGACTGCCCGATCAGGCCGCGCAACTTCGCCATGACCAAATCCAGAAAACCTCCCGACTTCATGATGCCAATCGTGGAGACCAGAAGAAGCGTGAGGATTGAAATCGGCGCCAGCGACATCGCTCCCCGGACGGCGCTGCCCTCAACCGTGCCCTCGGCGGTCACGTGAAACACTCGCTCGAAGGGAAATACGCCGGTCAATGGCCCGATCACAATGGCGGCAAAAACTCCGGCGGTGAGAGCCGCCAGAAAATGGTGTCCGCTGATCGCAACCACAAAAACGAAGATCGACGGGATGAGCATCGGCAAACCGGTCGGGTCGGCGGTTTCCGCCAGGAGATTCTGTGCGTCCGCCTCATTCAGCGAACGGCCGCTCCCACCAAATATCAAAAACAACAGTAAGGCGATGCCAGCGGCGATCAGGACATACTTGAGCCGCGATTTCACCACTCCACCGACATCGGTTTCCTGCGTGGCCGCCGACACAATCGTGGTGTCGGAAATAGGCGCCAGATTATCCCCGAAGGCCGCGCCGCTGATAATCGCCCCCATCAGCGCCCCGGGATGAGCGCCGAGCACCACGCCGGCCGGATACATCACCGCCGTGAAACCAACGATCGTTCCCATCCCCGTGCCGACCGAAGTGGCAAACAGAGCGGCGAAGATAAAGACGGCCGCCGTGAAGCCCGCTCCAGTAAGCTTGAGTTTCCAGCCCATCCAGACAATCCCCTCGACGAGACCGGAGTCCGCGAGAATTCCCGAAAAGGCGCCGGCCCAGAGCCAGCAGACCACGGCCACCGTCGCGACGCGATTCGCCATGAGGGCAAAGACCTGTTCGCTATAGGCCGCGAAGTTTTTCGCGAAGAGCATGCCCACGGAAATACCCACCATGGCTGCCAGAATCATTCCCTCGACGGCGGGCGCTCCGGCAATGACCAACCCGACCGTCCCCAACAGGAACACGGCGATAGGAAGGACGCTGACATAGGGTCCGCCGCGGAACTCCATCTCCAATGATTCCGATGATTTTGTCGCTTTCATTAATATTTTGAAGATCCCGGACGCCGCAGGACTCTTCCTGACCGCGCACCGGAATGAATCCCGCGTTCCAATACCATCCGGCCGTTCACGATCACGTATTCGATGCCTTCGTTGTAGTGAAATGGATCCGTATAGGTCGCCTTGTCGCTTACCTTCCGCGCGTCGAAAACCGTGATATCCGCGAAGAAACCTGCTTTGAGTAATCCCCGATTCTCCAGCCCGACCTTCGCCGCGTTGAGCGAGGTCATCTTGCGAACAGCGTCCTCCAGTTCCAGCACCTTCCGCTCCCGGACATATCGCCCCAGCACGCGGGGAAAGGTTCCAAAATTGCGCGGATGTGGGTTACCCCGACGCAAGGCGCCTTCCGTCGCGTAAGCCGCGCCGTCGGAGCCGATCGAGCACCACGGTTGCAACATGGCCAGATTCATGTCGGCTTCCTGATGGTGCGCGAAAACAGTGCCGACCGATCCGTCAAACTCCACCAGCAAATCACACAGTATATCCAGCGGATCCGGTAGAGGTGTTTCGCCCCCGGATTTCATGGCGATGACCCTGTCCATGGTCATGCCCTTCAGAGAACTATCCGCGCTGATCAGCATCCGACTCCAGTCCTTGCCGACGGCGGTGTAGTGATTGTACCAACCCGGAATCCCATTTTCGATATCCCGTTTAATCCGCGGACGAAGCGAGGAATCTTTGAGTCGATCCAGTAGTTTCAATCTTCCACCTTCATGGACCCAGGGCGGAATGATGCTGACCAGGTTATTGTTCCCTCGCGTGTAGGGATAAACGTTGGCCTGGACATTCACGCCGCGAGCCCGCGCGGATTTAAAAAGCTGGATCACCTCATCCATTCGCCCCCAATACGTTTCGTCCGCAATCTTCAAATGAATCACATCCACCGGGACCCGCGCAGCTTCACCGACGGCGATTGCTTCACGAACAGCCTCGAAAACGCCAAGGCCCTCATTGCGAATATGACTGGAGTAAATGCCGCCGTACGGCCGCACGACTTTCGCCAACGCGATCAAGTCCTCTGTTGTCGCCAATGATCCGGGCGGCGTCATAACCTGAGTGGATAAACCCAGGGCTCCGTCTTCCATGGCCTCCGCCACCAACCGCTTCATCTGTTCCAGTTGGGTCGATGTCGGCCGATCAAATGAATGACCCATGACGCACTGCCAGACGTTCCCAATGCCAACATAGGAAGCGACGTTGACGGATGTCCCTGACTCCTCCAGCGCGGCAAAGAAGTCCTCGAGTGTAACTACAATCCTGGTGCCCGATTTCAGCACGACCCGTTTGGCTGGCAATTTTCCCTGATAAGGGCCACCGGAATACGTTTCCCCCAGTATCTCCGTGGTGACCCCCTGTCGTATCTTGCTCTGCGCGGTCCCGTCCTCGAACAATGTCCGATCTGAGTGCGAGTGCATATCGATGAAACCCGGAGCGACGACCAGACCACGCGCGTCGATCTCCTTTCTGGCAACGCCCGGAGGCACGGTGCCAACGAACGAGACACGATCTCCGGAGACCGCCACATCACCGTAAAACCAGGGATTGCCCGTTCCATCGGCAATTCGTCCATTTCGAATAACGAGATCGAATCGAAAATCTTGCGCGCAAACAAAACCCGCCGTGATAAACAGACAGAAGAGTTGCGCGAACAGGCATTTCGCGCGGCGTCTCGTCAGGAAACGACCAGAGGTTCTCATGACGATTCGGATTATGCAGAACATTCAACGGTCCACCAGCAATGAATGAGACGAGATCGGGCGCATCCGTTGCCGCCCCGAACGCGGCTTTTAAGCCGGAGAGAGTTGGATTCCCCGAACGCTTGCCGAGCCGCTGTCCCGGCAGTCCTGACACACCAACTGGTGCGCGGAGCTGGCGACACACGTATGGGCGTGATTACTGACTGCTAACAGACCGATAAAAATGTAGCAGCCGACGTGAGGAGGCTCTGACCCCAACTGTTTTCCCGATAATATATGAGCCTCGTTACCTACGAGTTGATGATTCTTCGACGGCCTGCTTACGAACGTTCCGTTGGACTGAAGGCCGCGCGAAGTCCATTTCGGTTTGCTCTGCACTGCCGAATAAATTCGGTTAAAGCACCGCTTGAATTCCGCAATTACAGTGATAGATTCGGTTCGTTCACCCGGGAGTTGACGAAGACAGCATCTTGCCGGGTGAGAAGGATTCAATCAACCCATCGCAACACGAACAGCCATGAAATCACCCATCTTGACCACCCTCCTTTGCAGCGCCAGCTTCGTCGCAGCCACGGATTTCGAAAATCCCGTCCGCCTCAAGGGCGGCAATGAATTCGTGCGGGTCGAAAGCCCCGGATGGGCCGCGCCCTGCCTCGCGGACGTGGATGGCGACGGCAAAAAGGACCTCCTTGTCGGCCAGTTCAGCAAGGGCAAGATTCGCTTCTTCAAGGGACTTGGCGGAACCCGGTTTGCCGCCGGCGAATGGTTGAAGGCGGACGGAAAAGTCGCCGAAGTTCCCGGCGTGTGGTGATGCACCAGTTCAACTCCACAGTTGGTGGATCTCAACAACGACGGACACGCCGACATTCTTTCTGGTTCCTACTCGCGCCAGTCGCAACCCATGGCCGGCCTGTTCCAAGTGCTCTGGGGGAATGGCAACGGCGTCTTCAAAAAGGCCGCGGTCCTGAATGGCACGGACCAGAAGCCGCTCATCATTCCGCTCCCAGAACCGGGAGCCATGACCGAGAACATCTGCACGCGCCCGACCGCCGCGGATTGGAACGGCGATGGCAAACTTGATTTGGTGGTCGGCAATTTCGCGGGCGGCTTCTATCTGTTCACGGGAGAAGGCAAAGGCAGATTCAATCCCAAACCCGAACGCATGATGGCCACCAATCAACCGCTCAAGGTGAACGGCGCGCACAGCGATCCGTTCGTGATCGATTGGGACGCCGATGGCGATCTCGATATTCTCAGCGGCTCCAGCAGCGGAGGCGTGCAATGGGCCGAGAACACCGCCGGCAAAGGAAACCCGCCGAAACTGCGACCGTTCGCATCGCTCATCAAATCACCGGGCCGTCATTCGCATGGCAATCTCTTGAGCGAGAAAGACCTGACCGCTCCGGCAAGCGATTCCCGGATCTGGGTGGACGACGTCAACGGCGATGGAAAACTCGATATCCTGCTCGGCGACAATGTCACTCTTGTCAGCACGGCAAAGGGAATCA
>CALBIE010000806.1 GCA_937893495.1 uncultured Verrucomicrobiales bacterium
GATGTATTATCGATAATCAGGCATTCCGTGAAAGCTGAGTGGCAATAAGTGCTACACAGATCTCTAACCAGCTACCAAAAGCTTTGATCTGCACTGAGTTTGTTGGACGCCGGATGAATTGGGGACTGATCTATCAGGCCGAGCTCACACTCGCGGGAGATGCGCCGGAAAAATGGCCGACTGATTCAACGGCGAAATGCTGTTGCGTTGAACGTCGCCTGACTGCCCAGGTCCCGGGCGATTCGTAAGACCTCGTTCCACTTCACCATTCGCTCACTGCGAGCAAATGAACCGACCTTCAATTGGCCGGCGTTCGTGGCAACCGCGAGGTGGGCGATGAAGGCGTCTTCCGTCTCACCCGAACGCGCCGAGATGACCGGCCGCCATCCGGCTTTCTGAGTCAGGCGGATGGCATCCAGTGTTTCGGTGACCGTGCCGATCTGGTTCAGCTTGATCAGCACGGCATTCGCCAACGCCTCGTCGATGCCCTGTTGAATGCGCGTTGGATTCGTCACAAACAGATCGTCGCCAATCAACTGAACTCGTTCACCGATCTCGCGATTCAGTGTCCGCCAGGATTCTCGATCCGTGTCCGCAAATGGATCCTCCAGCGAGATAATTGGATAGTCCTCGCACCAACCTTTCATGAGTTGAACAAACTGTTCGCGAGAGAATGACTTTTTCTCCGAACGAAAATGATAACGCTCGCCATCGAACAAGTCGCTGGCGGCAATGTCCAACGACAGCGAAACTTCTTTGCCGGGTTTTAATCCGGCGCTTTCGATCGCTTGCAGGCAAACTTCAAAGGCTTCCTGATTGCTTGAGATTGCCGGCCAGTAACCGCCTTCATCCGCGAGGCCGAAGCGTTGCCCGCGCTTTTCCAGAATCTCACCCGCCGCGTGATAGACTTCGAACGTCATTTCCAACGCCTGCTCATAGCTCTCCGCGCCATTGGCGACCATCATGAAGTCCTGAACATCGATCACCCAGTTGGCATGGGCACCTCCGCCAATCAATTGAATCTCCGGCAGCGGCAGCAATGTTCCCTCACCGAGCGAACGAAAAAGGGGAACTGCACGGGCATTCGCCGTGGCACGGGCGGCGGCCATGGAGACTGCGAGAATCGCGTTCGCGCCCAATCGCGATTTGTTGGGAGTGCCATCGAGACGAATCAAAACGGAATCGAGGCCAGCCTGATCGGAAACATTCATTCCGCGAATGTTGTCCGCGATTTCTGTTTCAACATTTTTGATGGCCTGGAAAACGGACTTCCCACGAAGGCGCGAAGGATCTCCGTCGCGAAGTTCGTGTGCCTCGAACTGGCCGGTTGAAGCGCCCGACGGCACGAGCCCGGCTCCGACGATTCCGTTCTCCAGCTTGATTCGCGCTTCAATCGTTGGATTGCCGCGCGAATCAAAAATTTGCAGCGCGGTGACTTCAGCAATCTTCATGTGCGTTCAGAAATACCTGCCAACGGCCCAACAAGTCGATCAGGTTTTCGGACGGATTCACAATGCAATCGGTCGCGAATTCCCGGACCGCGCTTCGGTCATCGGGTTTCAGGTATTCCACGGGAGACTTACCGTCAATCCGCGCGAGCATCAGCATCGGCAGCAGCGTGGCGACGTCCGGATCGATCTCCATTTTGCCGGCTTCGATCTGATGGGAATCCCAGGCCGTTCGAGCCATCTTCAGACATTGCCCGCGTTGCGCCGGCAGATGCAGCGCCTTGAGCACGAGGTGATTCAACAGGAATGCGACATCAAAGGCGGCATCGCCGAACCACGCGACTTCGCAATCGAGCACCATGATCTGGTCGTCCTGGAAAAGCAGGTTCTTTGGACTGAAATCACCGTGAACGAGACACTGGCGCGAGTTTCGAATCCGTTCGGACTCGGCCAGGATGGGCTCCCGCAATTCCGGATGCCGCCCGGCCATCGCATGTAAGTACGGTTCCAGCCGAAGGGCATGAAAATTATCCGTGGTCTCAAACTCAGCCTGGAGCTCCGCGTCGTTCCAGGTCTCGCGGTGAATCCGTCCCAACAGACTTCCCGCAATGCTGGCATGACGAAAATCGCATCGGCCCTCCAGCATCATTGCCTTCCAGTTTTGAAACTCCGGCCCGAGGCATTGCATCGTGAAGTAGCCTTGCTCCGCGTTATGATGAATCACCTCCGGCACGTTCATCGGGGCGATGCGCCTGATCCGATTCAAACAGGCGATCTCAAATCGATTTCGGCGAACGTCCGCATGCCAGGTCGCTTCGACACGAAGCTGGGACAAAGCCCGTTTCACGACGAATACGCTCCCTGCATCTTCAACCCGATAGATGTCGCTGGAAACACCGCCCGCAAGCGGAATGAATGTTGCCCCCGGCCCGGAGATGACCCCGTCCGCCAACAGTTGCTGGCGAAATTCTTCAATGGACTGGGCCTCGGCGGTCATTGGTCAATAAGGCACAAGACCGCGCGCCCGACGCAATAACTTTGTTGCAGGGCAATGAGTCATCGCCATTATTGAAAACGTCTGTATCACGATGCGAATTCGACTCTCAATGGCCTTGGCCCTGTTTGCTGCAATCCTTGATTGCCGGCCGGCGCTCGCTGTCGAAGACGCGAATGAAGCTTCGTTCAATAGGGTCGTGCTCCCGTTTTTCAGGAGCTATTGCACCGATTGTCACAGCGGCGATAAACCAAAGGCCAAATTCGATCTCGGCCCGTACACGAGTCTGGAATCCGTCGTTCGCGATCACGGGCATTGGAAACTTGTTTTGGATCGATTGCAATCCGGCGAGATGCCGCCCGAGGACGAGAAGCAACCCTCTCCGGCGGCGCGGAAGGCCATCGTCACGTGGATTGAAACGCTTCGCCGGCAGGAAGCGGAACGCCATGCCGGAGATCCGGGAATCGTTCTCGCCCGCCGGCTCAGCAACGCCGAGTATGATTACACGATTCGTGATCTGACTGGAGTTGACATCCGGCCGACAAAAGAATTCCCGATTGATCCCGCGAACGAGGCGGGGTTCGACAACACCGGCGAATCGCTGTCTCTTTCACCAGCTCTCCTGAAGAAGTATCTCGATGCCGCACGGCACATTTCGGAGCATGTTGTCCTGAAACCCGACGGGCTCGAATTCGCGCCTCATCCAGTTGTCACGAACACGGACCGCGACCGGTTTTGCGTGAAACGCATCATCGATTTTTATCAACGCCAGGAGACGAATCTGACCGCCTATTTCGTGGCCGCCTGGCAGTTTCAGTATCGCACCAACCTCGGAGCGCCAAGTATCACGTTGGATCAACAGGCGACTGCACTCGGCGTCAGTCCGAAGTATCTTGGAACGCTTTTAGAATTGCTGAACGGGACTGACGTCAATGCCGGACCCATCGCGGCTTTGCGAAGGGAATGGCGGGAATTGCCAACGTCGGAAAAGGCCGATGCAAAGGAAGTGCGTCGCAAATGTGAAGTGCTGCGCGACCGGGTGTTGCAGCAGCGCAGCCGGTTGTCCACTGAGTTTCCCCATCTTAACGGGAATGAAATTCACAAAGGCGCGCAGGCGATCGTACTCTGGCGCAACCGTCAATACGCGACTCATCGGCGTTCGCTGAATCGGGATGCGTTGCGTGCCGGCAATGAAGGCAACGGGCAAACGCCGTCGTCTCACCTTTCGGATATCGACGGGTTGCTCGGGCTCTCGGCAGATCCGGTTCGAAGCCGCGAAGAAGTCGCCGCGCTCGAAAAGTTTTGTTCTGTTTTTCCCGATGCGTTTTTCATTTCCGAACGCGGACGCGAATACCTCAAACGCGATGAGAAGACCCTGAACATGGAGAAAGGCCGCCTCTTGAGCGCCGGGTTGCACAGCATGCTCGGCTACTTCCGGGACGACGCGCCGTTGGGTGAATTGATTCTCAGTGAAAAGGAAAAGGCGGAATTGGACGAGCTCTGGCTCGAGCTGGATGTCATCGCCTCGGCGCCCATTCGTCAGCACAAAAGCCTCGTCTGGTTTGAACGCACTGATTCGAAATTCATGCGGGATGAAGAATTCGATTTTGCCCGGGCGGAGGACCATGACGTCGTCACGGAGGAAAAGATCAAACGCCTCGCGGAGGTTTATCTCAACAAAGCACTGAGGACCGGTGTTGATGAAATCGTGGCCGATGCAATCCGTGACCATTTCCGAATCATCAACGAGAGCATTCGCACGGTGGAACGGGTTCGCAGCGCGGCAGAACCAAGGCATCTTCGGGACGTGCTGGTTTTTGCCAAACGCGCCTATCGCCGACCAATCACGAAATCGGAACAAACTGACTTGCTGGCATTTTACGATTCATTGAGAAAGGAAGAAAAGGCGAGCCATGAGGATGCCATTCGCGATCTGGTGGTCAGCGTGCTGATGTCGCCCCACTTCTGGTATCGGGTCGATCTTCCGGCACAGGAAACTGCGGTGCATCCCTTGTCAAATAATGCGCTGGCTAGCCGGCTCAGTTATTTATTGTGGTCCAGCATGCCGGACGCGAAACTTCTCGCCGTCGCGGCTCGGGGCGAACTTCAGCAGGCCGACGTTCTGTTGGCTCAATCCCGTCGCATGATCAGCGACCCGCGCATTCGCGGACTGGCGGTGGAATTTGGCGGCAACTGGCTCGACTTCCGTCACTTCGAGAATCACAACAGCGTCGATCGCGGACGTTTCCCCTCGTTCAATGATCAACTGCGGCGGGCCATGTTTGAGGAACCCGTGCAATTCTTCATCGACCTGGCGCAGGAAAATCGTTCCGTCCTCGAATTCCTTTTCGCCGGTCACACGATGGTGAATGCCACCCTTGCGCGCCATTACGGCATCGCCCGATCCGACCTTACTGAGGATCGTTGGGTTCGTGTGAATGATATGGGCGTTCGCCAGCGCGGTGGTTTGCTGCCGATGGCCGTTTTTCAGACCTACAACGCGCCCGGTCTTCGCACGAGTCCGGTCAAACGCGGCTATTGGGTCGTGCGACGGCTTTTGGGGGAACAGATACCGCCGCCACCGCCCGGAGTTCCGGAACTGCCGGCCGACGAGGGCCTCGGTGACCTGACATTGCGCGAACGACTCGCCCGCCATCGCGAAGATCGGAATTGCGCGGGCTGCCACGACCGGTTCGATTCCATCGGCTTGGCCTTCGAAGGCTTTGGCCCGATTGGTGAATTGCGCACCCTTGATCTGGGTAATCGACCCGTCGATACCCATGCGGTTTTTCCGGACGGTAGTGAGGGTGATGGGCTGGTTGGATTGAAGTCGTACCTGAAGGCACAGCGCCAGGATGATTTCCTGGAGAACCTTTGCCGCAAGCTGTTCAGCTACGCACTGGGCCGAAATTTGATTCTTTCCGACGACCCGACAATTGCTACAATGCAGAGCGAACTCAGAAAGAATCATTTTCGCTTCGGCAGCCTGATTGAAACGATCGTCACGAGTCGCCAGTTCCGCAATCAGCGAGGCCGAATCAACCTGACGCAACGCAAGCCATGAAGCAACCGACTCCAGTCGCCAACAGCGAGCGCAATCCGTTTCAACAATCGCGCCGCACCTTCCTGCGCGGTGCGGGTGTGGCGATGACCCTTCCGTGGCTCGAATCCGTGCCGGTCTGGGGTGCGCCCACCGTCAAGGACGGAACGCCGACGCCGTATCCGAAACGGTTCGCGGCGTTGTTCATGGCCAACGGGGTGAACGCCAATCACTTCTGGGCCAAGGAAGGCGCCTCCGGACTCGAACTGGGCAAAAGCCTACAGCCGATGGAGCCGCTCAAGCACAAGATGAATTTCATTTCCGGCCTGTTCAACAAGAACGCGACCGGCGTGGGAATTCATCCGGGACAAACCGGCAATCTCCTTTCCGGCGCAGCGTTACAAAAAGGCGCCGAGTTACGCGGCGGCCGCAGCATGGATCAGGCCCTGGCCGATTCCGTCGGACAGAAAACGGTTCAACCCAGCCTGGTGCTCGGTTGCGAACAACCCGTGACCGGCTATCACGAGACCAATTTCTCCATGGCCTATGGATCACATATTTCATGGCAGAACGCCACGTCGCCGGTGCCGATGGAGATTTACCCTTCGCTGGCATTCGACAGCCTGTTTGAGAATCGCGGTCATCGGAGAAACAGCAGCATACTGGACCGCGTCTCCGAGCAGGCGCGGGATCTCAGCCGCAAGGTCAGCGTCACGGACAAGGCCAAGCTCGATGAATACCTCACCAGCGTTCGCGAAGTGGAACGACGAATCGAATCGTTGCGCAATGCCGGGAACGATGCCGGGCGGAAGTCCGCGGGACGAGCCTCGGCCACTCCGGATATGACCCGCCCAAAGAACGGGCTCCCGGAAGATATTCGCGAACACATGCGCCTGATGTGCGACATCGTGGCGCTGGCGTTTCAGACGGACAAGACACGCATTGCCACCCTGTTGCTCTGCCGCGACATCTCCGGATTGTTTTATCCATTCCTCGATGTTCGCACGACGCATCATTCGGCATCGCACCGTGACACGTCTGAGGATTTTGAGAAGATCACCCGTTTCTACGTCAGCCAATTGGCCTATCTGGCAAAACGATTGGAGGCCATGCCCGAAGGCGACGGAACCGTGCTGGATCATTCCTGCATCCTCTGGCTCTCCAACATGTGGTCCGGCAGCAAACACGATTCCACCAAGGTCCCATTGCTCACTGCGGGAGGGCTCGACGGAACCCTGCAGACGGGCCGCATCCTCGACTACCGCAGCCAAAGTGACGCGAACCGGAAACTTTGCAGCCTCTATCTTTCAATCATGGATCGGATGGGTAATCAACTTGATCGATTCGGGGACGCCGAAACACGCCTGGCGAGTATTTAGACTGAACACCGAAAGGGATTTCCAAAATGCCATGAGGAGCCGGGACGAATACCGACGACGTTGGGTCCGCAAAATCGCCTTCCCCTCACCCAACCCGCTCCCCTGGGGAGCACTGACCCGTTTACGATTCTTCCTTTTTCGAAGCGACCAAGAGTTTCTGTCCCTCGTACAGACCGTCGTAGCATTCGAGCGTAAGAGTCTTGCCGGTCAGACTTTCCAACGCTTGTGGAGACACCGGTACAGATTTCCCGCACAGAGCAATGCGAGGCCATCCTTTGAAGAATTCCGGCGAGTCATGTGCGAGCCAAAAAAACTCTCGGTCGATCAGATGTTCGACCTTGCCGTTCTCATCGCACAGTTCCATATTGAGACATACGTCTAGCCCAGCCTGCAAATTGGGGTGCTGTCGCAACAAGTCCGACAAAGTGTCAAGGGCATCCGGTTCGACTCCGAATGGCGCAGGTATGCTCATAGTGTCAATTATCTATCAATTAAAAGCAAAGAGGTCGTAAAGGGGTTCTTGACTTTTAATACAGTACTCACTTTCGCCGGCTTTCAGCCCGCCGGCCGACAACAGTCGGCAGGCATACTCCGAACAGCCCATCGCCAGTCCCCGTGCCATCCATTCCACTGAAGACCGTCACGAACGTATGAGTGATTGGCGATTCGTTCGACGTCAATGCTTCACACGATCGGAAAAAACGTGTTCGAGTGCCGCCAGAAGATCCAGTCTGCGAAATTCGCGTTTGAGCGCCTTGTCTTCAACCCGCTTCCCGGTCCGTTGCAGGATCGCCATCATGGCTTCCGGCAGGTTTGCGCCATCGGCCTTCCAGTGGTAGTGCGACTTCTCAATCGCCTCGCGCAGAATCATCACCGCGCCGCAGAGAATGGCGTTGGATGAACTCGTGGCCCGCGCGGGGACCAGCAGAGCAATCTTGTCACTGCGGTCGAGGAACGGCACGTCGTTGCCCGGCCGCACCGCGCCAATCGCAAAGCAATCCGGCTGACTGGCCGGCCATGAGATTCCGTTGGTGTAATTGTGATTGCCCGCCGGCGCACTGACCCAAATCCCCAGTTTTCGCAATTTCGCAAGTTTGTCGTCAATCTCCGTGGCCACTGGCTCCGCGTGCGCCTGGTCATCCACCGGCGCGAGATTGACCGTGGTGATGTTGTGTTCCCGATGGTTTTCAATAATCCACTGCAGCGCCGCGGCGAGCGAGACACTGTCCTGAATCTTGCAGTGACAGCATTCCAGCCCACGAATCATGGCCAATTGATTATTGTAAGCGACTCCCCATTTGCCCTGGTAATTAACGGAGGAAGGAATGCCAATCGTCGAACCATGATAACCCCTGCCCTCATGCTTTGGATCGTTATCGCCATCCACGGCGTCGTAGGCGACCCGAACCTTCGGGACGCCATCAATGAGTGCCTGCCATTCCGGCATCGAAAGTTTACAGCCGTCATCCACGAGTGCGAGTGTCTGGCCTTTGCCAAACGTAAGCACCCCGGAATACTTCTCCCAGACGTCAATGATTCCAGCGTGTCGAAATTCGGTCGGCTGCGCGGGTTGACCGAGTTTACGTTTTATTAGAACCGGCGCTTCCCATCGCGTGGTGCCCAGGTGATAGCCAACGTAATCCGGAGACTCCTTTGAATACCAGGCCGTCACAATGGAACCATTCGCTAACTGTACGCTCGAAGGGTAACCGCAATCCGCATCGCCAACGGCATGCGCGAGCCGAAGGGGCTCACTCCAGGTCTTGCCGTCATCACTGCTCAGCTTGGCACAGACGCCGCGCCGATCCTTGACCCGAACGCCATAGCTTAAAAGCAATCGCCCATCCTTCAGGCGCATCAGGTGACCATTGATTTCATTTCGATCGGTCACCGGCTGAGGTTCTTGCCAGGTTACACCATCGTCATCACTGCGAATCAACTCCATCCGGTCGATTCGCGCGGCCGCCAACCAGCGCCTGCCGCCCAACGGGAAAATGTCCGTTTCATTGTGCCTCGCACCGATGATGGACACTGCCTTCCAGGTCCAGCCATCGTCATCGCTGCGAAAATGCCACGAGCGCCAGCCTTTGGTCCGCGTTGACTTCGTCGGGTCAACAAACTCACCCTGATAGCAGGAGGTATGCAGCGCACCATCTTCGCCTGCCCAGATGTCGCCAAAGGGAACCTGCTCCGACCAGCCCGGTTCGGCGGCGGGAAATTTCTCACGCTGCTTCCAGGTTC
>CALBIE010000807.1 GCA_937893495.1 uncultured Verrucomicrobiales bacterium
GGTGTCGATTTGATTGCCCTCCACGTTCCAAACTTGCTAGATCACCCTCCATGCAAGCAGTTTTGGATTATCTGGCCCGGAACCAGTCGCGGTTCGTCGATGAACTTTGTGACTACCTTCGTATTCCGAGCATCTCCGCGCAGCCGAATCATAAACGAGACATGGAGGCCGCCGCGAACTGGCTGGCGAAGCATTGCCGGGAGATCGGGCTCAAACCGGAAATCTGCCGGACTGATGGGCACCCGATTGTGTTGGCGCGCACGCCCCGAAAGAAGGGGAGCCGCAAGCCGCATTACCTCGTTTACGGACACTACGATGTCCAGCCGCCTGATCCACTGGACAAATGGACGTCACCACCGTTCGAGCCGCGGATTGCCAACGGCAATGTGTACGCCCGTGGGAGCACGGACAACAAGGGGCAGCACTTCGCGCATCTCAAGACCATCGAGGCGTATTTGAAAACAGGGACCGAACTGCCGTGCGATGTGACTTTTGTTGTCGAGGGCGAAGAGGAGATGGGCTCAGACAATATCGTGCCCTTTCTGCGCAAACGAAAATCGGATCTCAAATCCGAAGGTGTGGTCGTCTCGGACACCGGCATGCCGAGTCCGCGACATCCCGCGCTGACGTATGCGTTACGGGGTGTGCTGGCGGTGGAAGTGCGGATTGATGGACCCAATCGCGATTTGCACAGCGGCTTGTTCGGTGGGGCGGTGGAAAATCCCGCGATGGCGCTCAGCCAGATGTTGGCGAAGTGTCGAGACGCCAGAGGGCGCGTGGCCATTTCCGGTTTTTATGACGACGTCGTGAAATTGACTCCGCTGGAACGCCGGGAAATGAAACGCATGCCCGGCACGGATGCGGAACTGTGCCGGTTGCTCGGAGTGAAGCAGTTGTATGGCGAATCGGGCTACACCATGCACGAGCAACGGTCCGCCCGGCCGACCTGCGAAATCAATGGTCTGACCAGTGGTTACCAGGGCGCTGGGAGCAAGACGATTGTTCCCTCCTATGCCAGCGCCAAGCTGACGTTCCGTCTCGTGCCGAATCAGACACCGGAAAAGATCGTGAAACTCGTCCGGGCGTATCTGAAAAAGATCTGTCCGCCGACGGTCCGGATGACGTTTGAGCCCGGTCACGCGGGCGCTCCCTACATTGTTCAGCCGACGAGCCGGCAGGTTGGCGCAGCGCTGAATGCGTTGAGGAGCGGCTTTGGCCATCCGCCCATTCTGTTGCGCGAGGGCGGATCGATTCCCATCGTGAACGATTTCAAGAAAATCCTCGGTGTGGACACGCTGCTGCTCGGGCTGGCTTTGCCCGATGACAATCTCCATTCACCGAATGAAAAATTCAGTCTCGATCAGTTCCGCAAGGGAATGATGATGGCGGCGCACCTGTGGCAGGAACTGGGGCGGTTGTGAATTCGAGGGCCGTTCGGCCAGTTATTGAAGCGGTCGAGCGCAGTATTGCTCAGGCGGCGGTTGCTACCTCGGTTGTCAGTCGCTCGATCTCAATCTGAAGCCGTCGGATCTCCTCCAACGGACCTTCGGCGAGAATTGCGAACTTCCTCGGCTGTTCTGGCATCAAGTCACGTCGCAACTGAATGAGGGCATCGTTCATTCGTTCCAACTGTTCGACGGTCTGGTCCAAAATGGTTTCTTTCGTGGTCATAGTCGTAGTCTTATCAGGCCCTTTCTGAGATTCGGCATCTCGCGCACGCGACTGAAATACTCGATATAAGATTCATACATTGCGGTGGCCGATTCCGCAATCAGAACATCGAACCCGAATCGACGATGGAGCAGAGCACGCGATACCATGGCATACTCGGACATTGGAAGGTCGCGCTCGAAATCGTGTCCGGTTTTGAGAACGGCGACGAGGTCAATGTCGTTGGGTGCAGACTTGGATGTGACGAAGCTGCCGTCGATTATAAACTCCTCAAACAGCTCCTGGCGGCGGATTGCCTGAATGAACTGGGCCAATCTTTGGAAGAGCGCTGGTCGGCGGTCCGATTCCTGAAAACTTCCGAAACGGCCACGAATTTCGTCGAAAGTGCATTCATGAATCCCCGGGCTCAGGAATCCTTCTGAGACGAACATCGGAATAGCCACTTCGTGAAATTACAGGGTAAAAGTTTCAGGTCAATCAGGCATGGCGTCTGATGGAATTCCCCGCAGATGGTGATCATGTATCGACTGATAGTTCAGCCGAAACAATTCGATCCTATCCAAGAATCTTCCGCAATCCCTCGGCAATCTGGATGAATGCCTGTCCCGGGGGATCGTTTGGCGCCGTCACTACGACCGGATTGCCCGAGTCGCCGCCTTCGCGGATTGCGGTGAAGATGGGAACTTCGCCGAGGAAGGCGGTTTTTTGTCGGACGGCTTCCGCTTTCCCGCCGCCGTGTCCAAAGATTTCGACACGGTCACCATTCGGAGTGGTGAAATAACTCATGTTCTCCACAATGCCGAGGATGGGCACGTTCACTTTCTCGAACATCGCAATGCCTTTTCTCACGACGCCAAGCGAGGCCTCCTGAGGGGTCGTTACGATGACGCCGCCATCGAGCGGCACGGTCTGGCAAAGGGACAACTGCGCATCGCCCGTGCCCGGCGGCAGATCCACGATCAGATAGTCGAGATGGCCCCAGTCCACCTGCATGATGAACTGCTGAATCGTTTTCATGATCATCGGCCCGCGCCAAATGACCGGTTGATCGTCCTGCAGCAGGAATCCCATGCTCATCAGTTTCACGCCGTGGGCGTTGGGAGGAATGAGCTTTTCCTGGTCACTGACATTGGGCCGCTGGCGGATTCCCATCATCAGCGGAATACTCGGCCCGTAAATGTCGCAATCCAGCAGACCGACCCGCGCGCCGAGGAATTGCAAAGCGCACGCCAGATTGACCGAGCAGGTGGATTTGCCGACGCCGCCTTTGCCGCTGGCGACCGCAACAACGCGATTGATGCCAGCCATTTTCTGCTGATTCTGGAATGGCCCACTCGCGCCGCCGGGGAGCTGTCCGCCCTGTTGCGCGGGCGGTTGTTTGATCTGGATGCTGACGAGTTTGACGTCCGGCAGGGCCTTGATCGCCACGTCCGTCTCGGCCTTGATCTGCTGTGCGATTTCGCGGCTCGGCGTGGTCAACTCCATCTCCACGCTCACGGCGCCGTTGTTCGCGGCGGTCTTCTTGATGATGCCAAAGGAAACAATGTCCCGCGAGTAACCGGGGTATTTGACTCCTTTGAGCGCGGCCAATATAGATTCTTCGTTCAGCATCCGGCAGTTTTGATTGATCGTTCGCGGCGGGTAGCCCGCCAAAAGAGCGCTAAACCTGTCGCGGAGTCGTTGGCGAGTCAATAGTTCCTCGTTGAAAATCTTTCGCCCGCACTACGAATCGGACATATCGCGCAATCGTTCAACCGTCTTCGCGAGAATCTCCATTGCGTCAGTGATTTCCTGCTCAGTCGTCTGACGGGCCATTGAGAGAATGACATTGGCTCGGGCGAGTTCCGGTGAAAGTCCGATGGCCGCCAGCGCCGGCGGGATTTTCAAGGACTTGCCCTGACACGCTGAACCGCTGGCGATGGCCAGTCCCTTCAGGTCACACGCCAGCGCAATGCCTTCGCCCTCCAGAAACTCGATGGAAATATTCAGCGCGTTCGGCGCACGATTCGGCCCGGGCGGCGGGCCATTGAGGCGCACGTGCGGGATTTTCTCTTGGATCCCTTTCCACAGGTGCGCCTGCAGGCGGCCGACATGGCCCTGAGTTGCCACGAGTTCTCTGCCCGCGATCTCAGCGGCGATTCCCGCGCCGACGATACCGGCAACATTCTCGATGCCGGCCCGCAATCCGCCCTCCTGATTTCCGCCGTGAATCAAGGGTGTCAGCGGAACGCGGCGACTACGGTACAGCGCACCCACACCCTTTGGTCCGCCAAATCGCTGAGGCGAAAGCGAGAGCAGGCTCGCGTGCATCTGTAGCAGGTCGATTTTGCACCAACCGGCGCTCGCTTCGGCATCGACGTAGAACGGGATACCGTGTTCGGCCACCAATGCGCCGATCTCCGCGACTGGTTGAATCGTGCCGAGGTCGTGGTTCACGTGATGCGTCGCCACGAGAAGCGTCTCATTGGTAATCGCCTCCGCGAAGTCGGATGGTCGGATCATTCCCTCGTTATCGACCGGCACACGGGTGCAGGCAAAACCATGGTGCTCGAGAAATCTCACCGCCTGTTCAATGCCCGGGTGCTCGATCGTGCTGATGACAATGTGCCGGCCGCGCGACTCATTCGCCCAGGCAACGCCTTTGATGGCCAGGTTCATTGACTCCGTGCCGTCGGAAGTGAAGATGATTTCCTCGGACGAGGGTGCGTTGATGAGCGCGGCGATTTGAGCGCGAGCGGCGGCCATGGCGTCACGAACCTTTAAGCCATGCGAATGCAGCGAAGCCGGGTTGCCAAACCGTTCCGACCAGAACGGTTCCATCGCCGCTTTGACCTCAGGCAAAACGGGCGTCGCGGATTGATGATCGAGATAGATTTTTGGCACGGATTGTTTGGCCGCTCGTTGATTGATTCAATCGTGTGTCGGAGCGCGGGTGAAAATGTAGCGCAGGTTTCCAAACCTGCTGTATCGCCGATTTCCAAATCGGCTCGTTGCTCAAAGTCTCTGCATCGTCGCAGACCCTGCGGGTTTGGAAACCCGCGATACAGCAGACTTCGAAGTCTGCACCACCGTTTGTCGCCGGTTGCCATAATCCTATCCCGAGGCACGGTGGATTGTCAGCCACCAAACAAATTGCGGTTTTCCGCCCGGGGCTTTATCAAATTCGCATGTCCCATTATCTGGCGGTTGATTTGGGTGCGGAAAGCGGCCGAGTCATGCTCGGCACGCTGGCGGACGGGTGCCTGGCGTTGGAGGAAATCCACCGGTTCCCCAATGTACCGATCCGCGACGGCGAATCAATGTACTGGGATGTGCCGAGGTTGCGTGCGGATGTATTGGAAGGGTTGAAGAAGGCCGGGGCTCGCGAGCTGCCCATTCAGAGTGTCAGTTGCGATTCGTGGGGACTGGACTGTGTCCTGCTCGACAGGGCTGGTGAATTGATTGAACCGGCGTTTCACTATCGTGATCCGCGCACGGCCGAGGGTGTAAAGCGCGTATTCTCGAAGGTGCCCTGGAATGATGTGTTTGCGGAAACGGGAATTCAATTCATGCCCATCAACGCGCTCTATCATCTGGCGATGGAAACGCCTGTGCGACTGGCGCGAACGAGGCAAATCGTGCCCATTGGCGATGTGTTCAACTATTTCCTCTGCGGCGTCGCGCGGGCGGAAGTGTCGATGGCCAGCACGACACAGCTTTACAATCCGACGACCCGATCGTGGTCGGGGAATGTCCTGGCAGCGGTTGACCTCACACCGAATATGTTTCCTGACGTTGTTTCCTCGGGAACTCTTCTGGCAAAGCTGAAACCCGGGTTGGCAATGGAAACCGGTCTGGGCGCAATCGACGTTATTGCCGGCTGCACCCACGACACCGCATCCGCCGTCGCTGCTGTTCCCGCCGTCAATTCTCAACCTCCGACTCTCAACTCTCCGCAATGGGCTTTTCTCAGCTCGGGCACGTGGTCTTTGATGGGGGTTGAAATCAGTGAACCGCTGATCAATGAGGAATGCCGGGATTTGAATTTCACGAACGAGATCGGCTTCGGCGGCTCGGTGCGGTTGCTGAAGAACATTGTCGGTCTCTGGCTCGTGCAGGAATGCCGGCGGCAATGGGCGGAAGATGGCGAAGCCCTTGGTTACGCGGCGTTGACCGGGATGGCGGCGCGGGCCCCGGCGTTCGCATCACTGATTAATCCTGACGATGGTCGGTTCATGGCACCGGGCGACATGCCGACCCGGATCGCCGTCTTCTGTCGAGAGACGGGGCAACCGGATCCGGATTCCCCCGGCGCATTTGTTCGTTGCTGTCTCGAAAGCCTCGCGCTCCTTTATCGGGTGACGTTGAAGCGGATCGAAAAACTGACGGGCGGGAAGATCGAACGGTTGCACGTCGTGGGCGGCGGCAGTCGCAACGATCTGCTGAATCAGTTCACGGCGAACGCCTGTGGAATTCCCGTGCTGGCCGGGCCGGCGGAGGCGACGGCGTTGGGGAACATCCTCGTGCAGGCGATAGCTGGTGGCGACTTGCCTGATCTCGCGGCGGGTCGGGAGGTGATTCGCAATTCGTTTGAGGTGAAGACGTTCGAACCGCGGCAGGAGGTCGAATGGCACAAGGCATCGCGGCGGTTTGATGAATTGATTGAGTGATGAACGAACTCATGGGCACTTTTTTAGACGATCTGTTAAGGCGAATTCGGATTCGTGAACCGAAGATGGACTGGCTGCGATTCGGCATGCGAATGCTGCTGCGACTCAGGAGAGTCGCGCGCCGGAACGCGGCTCTCCCGAGCCGCAGCAACGTGATAGCTCCGTTTCGTTTGGGTATTCAGAGGCTGCCTACAAATGAGGCAGTAATTGTGGGGCGGGTCTCTGACCCGCCAGTTCCGGGAACCTCTGGTTCCCAGGACATCTCCGAGTTCAATTGGATTTCCACCCCCCCAAGCGCGGTTACCTATCGGCGCGAGTTCGAAAGCATTTTGCCAAGTCGTTTTTTTGTCCGAATTCTTTTCACAGCGGTTGCTGCGATGATTCTATGCACGGGTTGCGGCACGACGCGTATGGTGGAGCACAAGCCAAAATGGCTGGTCGAGTCGCAGCGTCCCGTGAACCCGCTGCCCGTCCCGAATCAGTATGGCCCGTTCAAGTCGTATCAGAAACTCAACCCCATCTGGTGGTGGGGCAATGCGGATGACCCGGAGCCGCCCGATTGGTATCGCCCGGGAGAATCCGGCCGGCGCTGGAAATGGTATGCCCGCAATCCGTTGCACAACTTCACGTTTTACGTCATCGGCATCGGCGACAAGGAATTCACGCGACGCGGCACGTATCCGGGTATGGTTTTTAATCCGGATGGCGGTTGGAATTCAACCTGGAGCCATGCGGAGTTTCTGCCGTTGCCGTTCTGGTCGTATCGACGCGGCGAGTTTCAATTTTACTTTGGCTGGCGTGAACGGGGGAATTTTGGGATAAAGTTCAAAGGTCTCCGTTCTAAAGTTCGAGAATCGGATGAACCGAAACCAAATCCTTCCAGTGATGAAAGCAAAACCAATCAGGTGGTGGACCCTCGTTTTGATTTCGGGCGCGTTGATCGCCACGAATTCAAATGAATCAATTGCCAATGACCCCGCAGCGGCGGAGATGGCCGCGATGATGGCCCGCGCGAAGAAGATGTCGGAGCCCGGCCATTTTCATCGGTATCTCGAACGGTTCATGGGGACTTGGAGTTACGAGTTTCAGTTGTTCTCGGGCGGCGTGCCATCCGTGCCGGACAAGGGGACGACCGAGGTGTCCTGGCTGATTCCCAATCGGTGGATTCAATCAAAAGACAAAGGTGAACTGATGGGGCAGGCTTACGAGGGCGTGATGGTGATGGGTTACGACAACTTCAAGCAGTCCTTCGTGACGACCTACGTGAGCAACGTCGATACGACGATGCAGAGCACGCGAGGGCGGCTCGCCCCGGAGGGAAACTCACTGGTGACGTACGGCGTGGTGGATGACGTGATGACCGGCAAGCAGGACAAGATGATGAAATACATCTGGCGATTTGAATCGGCGGTGAAGCGTTCGCTGGAGATTCACGACCTGAGTCTGCCGGACGGGACGACGAAGGTGGTGGAAATCCGCTACTCGAAACAGGTGGCGGGCGGCGGGAAGTGAGTGAGAGGTGGGCGTGTCTCCATAAAAATGTGCGAGCAGATCTGAAGTGCACCAAGTCGGAACGAAGCAGTAGGAGCGCGGAATTTATTCCGCAAAAATGTCCACCCGCAGTCAACGGTCACGCGCACAACAATGTCGTTGAGATCAGACACAAGTTCGTGTGTCAGAACAAACGTTCGAAAACAACGAGAGCCGATTGGCAAATCAACGTTTCTGCGGCCTGAAGACCGCGCTCCTACTGCATCGTTCCGGCTAAGGAGGCCCATTCTTTCGTGTCTCAACCTTCAACGCTCAACTTTCGACCAATCGATCAGAGCCTCGTCACCTCTGCTGCTACCACTGAATGGATTCTTGAACGGGCAGGGCACGGCCATCTTCCCGCACCGCCGCCTCAGTTTTTCCAGTTCGATTTTTCCAGCTTCTTCAATTGCTTGCGCATCTTTTGCAGTGCGCCGGCTTCGAGTTGGCGGATGCGTTCGCGCGTGACGCCGAACTTCTGTCCAATTTCTTCCAACGTCATTGGTTCTTCGCCATCCAATCCGAAACGATGCTGGAGAATCCGCACTTCACGCTCCCGCAACTGATCCATCAACGAGCTGACCAGGGTGGACGTGTTATCCTGCTCGAGTTGATCCCAGGGACTCGGTGCTGATTCGTCGGCAATTTTATCGCCGAGGTGGCGGTCTTCGCCGGCTTCGATCGGTTGCTCGAGTGAGATTTGCGACAGCGACGCGCTGCGGAGGACCCGCATTTGGTGTTCGCTCAGCTCGAGTTCCTCGCCGATTTCTTCATCCGTGGGCGCCCGCCCAAACTCCTCGTGGTATTGGGTTTCGACTTTGCGCAGTTTCGCGACGCGATCGACCATGTGCACCGGGATGCGAATGGTCCGGGTCTGATTGCTCAGGCTCAGCCGAATGGCATGCTTGATCCAGAACGAGCTGTAGGTGGAAAATTTGGCTCCTTTCGTGGGGTCGAACTTCTCGACGGCCCGCATCAGGCCGATGTTGCCTTCGTTGATCAGGTCGAGCAGGGGAAGTCCCATGCCTTGAAACTGCTTCGCGATGCGAATGACGAGCCGGAGGTTCGCCTTGATCATGCGCTCGCGGGCCTTTTTGTTCCCACGTTGGACCTGACGCGACAGCTTGATTTCCTCGTCGATCGTCAGCAACGCCTCTTCACTGATCTCCCGGCAATAGGTCGATAGAATGGATGATGGTTCCGAAGAGACGACGGCCTTGAATGGCTCGTCCATGTTTTGCCGGAACTCCGGGCTTGGCGGAGGGGAAGTCTGCTCATAATCCGCCCGTTCCACCGGGTTCGCGATTTCGACGGACGAACCGGCACTTTTTCGTTCCCGCCGGCTTTTCCGTTTTCTGATTGTCGTTTCCATGGTTTGTCTTCCTCGTGATGTTGAGAGGCGCGACATCGCTGTTCTCTTCCAATGCGGGACTAAAATAAGTCATTACTTTCGAAAGTAAACACTTATTTAAGATGGCGTAAAAAAGGGTTTTGACCCATGTTGGCGTACGTGACCAAATCATCGCCCATCAAACAGGATCTCGCGGAAGACTGCACAACCCGTGGAATCCTGTCGCATCTGAAGGAGAACGGGCCTTGTGATGCGGCAACTTTGGCTGGGCATCTGGGAATCACAGTGCCGGGCATTCGCCAGCATCTCTATGATTTGCAGGAGCGCAAGATGGTGGATTTTTGTGAGGAAGCCCGGCCCATGGGTCGTCCGGCCAAGATCTGGCAATTGACCCGCACGGCGAACGACTGTTTTCCGGACAACCACGCGGCGGTGACATTGAATCTCATTGAAAGCGCGCGACACGTGTTCGGGCAGGAAGGGCTTTGCCAGATGCTGTCCCAGTATGCGAAAAACCAGGTCCAGACCTATCGCAAGCGAGTGGGCAAGTTGGGGACGCTGCGGGAGCGTCTGGATGCGCTGGTCTCGATGCGGAACGATGAGGGCTACATGGCGCAGCTTTGCCTGGAGGACAATGGTGATTTTCTGTTCGTGGAAAATCACTGCCCGATTGCCTGTGTGGCGGCGTCCTGCGACAGCCTGTGCGACGGCGAACTCAACATGCTGCGCGATTTGCTGGGACGCGGTGTGCAAGTCGATCGGACCGAGCACATGATGTCGGGTGAGCGGCGCTGCGTGTACCGGATTGCGGTCGGGAAGAATTAGGAGACAACGTGATTGTGGCTATTCGGCCGCAAACTACGGCGGCACTTCGGTAAGTTATCCCGAATCCCTGCGATGCCGATTAGGGCAAAAGTGTAACCAGAGAAAAGTTCGTAACATTTCCATTCCGAACAAAGTATGAGGCTCCGCGTAGCGTTGCCCCACCAGGTTGGGACCTTGCGGCATTCCACGGTGGGGGTGGGGATTTTCGCCAGTCCGGCTCGGACCCGAACCTCTGATCTTTTCCTGCTTTCCATTCCGACGCATGTGTTGGTGTTTCACCTGCTTCGTCTGGAACGTGAGGCGAAGAAAGCCCTGTGTATCAATAGTCAGGAAGCAACCCGATTAGGCGTTGCAGTCATTCGGGAATTCGGTCGTTTGGCTCGGGCTCAACCGCTGGAATCTTAGCGAGGATGGCGTCAATATCGACCTTCTTGCCGCGTTCGGCGCGCTCGTTCAGATAGCGCTCCGCGTCAAGCGCGGAAAGCTTCTCGGCGAGCGCGCTGCTGACGAGTTGATTGACGGAAACGCCCTCGTCACGCGCCAATCGCTTGGCGTGCTGGTGAATGGAATTGGGAAGCCGAATGCTCAGTGTGCTCATGGTAGTGCGGATGGAATCAGTGCGAGAAGTTGCGGTGGAGTGATGACGCGGACGCCCAAAGAGGATGCGCCGGCGAAGTCGGAAGTATTGAACGTGACCAGATAATCGGCACTGGCAGCGACCGCCGCCTCCAACACCATATCGTCCTTCGGGTCGCGGAGTAACGGGTGCCAAAGAAAATGGACTTTGTGCTGGCTGGAAACAGAAACGAACCAGTCGAGAAACCCGGTAATCTCGGATGGCGAGAGATGGGGCAGAAGGCCGGGCCGACCGGCGACATCGTCATACTCGAATACCAGCGGTGCGGTCACTGCGGAGCGAAGCACACCAGCACGCACTAAGCTGATGAGCCGAAAAGAGGCACCCGTGGCGGACTTGAGGGCCGAAATGATGACATTGGTATCGAACACTGCGAGCACGTTGGTATGATGGGTGATACCAAATCGAAGTCAAGCGCGCGGCATGTGTTCTGGAGATGCTGTCCCAGTACGCGAAAAACCAGGTCCAGACCTATCGCAAGCGAGTGGGCAAGTTGGGGACGCTGCGGGAGCGTCTGGATGCGCTGGTCTCGATGCGGAACGATGAGGGCTACATGGCGCAGCTTTGCCTGGAGGATAATGGTGATTTTCTGTTCGTGGAAAACTATTGCCCGATTGCCTGTGTGGCGGCGTCCTGCGACAGCCTGTGCGACGGCGAGTTGAACATGAGTCAGCGATTAGGAAGGCGGCGCGGCGGCGCACGCACTCCACGACCGGGCGGAAAATGGTGCTCTCTGTAACGAAAACGGGGCAGTTCTTGGCTATTGATACAAAGAGTTTTCTTCGGTGGGTTTTTGAATCTGGAGAACGTCGGTTTCCCAATTCATCGCGCAATATACATCGTTCACCGCGAGGAAAGCGGCGGAGCACCGCCGCACTCCAAGACCTCGCGGAGAAAGAGCGGCTTGATAGCACGCGCCAGCGTCTTGGAGTGCGAGCGCTGCTGCGCCGCTTTGGCGGCGGTCGTTCAACGAGAGCGCCCGGTGGTTCCTAAAGAGGTCCTGAATGTTGACACAAAACGTTCAATGGCCCTGTCGGTGAAGCCGGCACAAAGGCGGTGCTAATGTCGTGATCGGGTTTGTCTCACTTCGTTGCAACTCGAAGACAGGACGCCATCTCACTCTGGTCTTCCCCATGAACCTGCTACGATCCGCCAGGCGGAGCGCTGGCTTGCAGCCGGCTTAAACCGTTGGTAACCGCGACAGAACTCCATTTCAAAGGGAATCTCCGGTGCCGCGAGGCCGTCTAAGCCGGCAACATGCCGGCGCTCCGGTTCAGGGATTCAAAGCGCGAAGATCTTTTTCGGCGAAATCTTTCCTTGAAGCCGGACGCCCTCTTCACCCGGGTGAGGGGGAATGCATGCGCCGATTGTCCGCCATAATCCTTCCGCGACATCAGTGTAAAAACTGAATTGCGCCCGTCTTTGGCGCGGAGAGTGAAATCTATTCGACCCCCTTGCTCCGATGGGGTTCGCGAAAAAGCTGGATTCGTTCATAATCCGATTCCGCCGGCATTTGTTGTTGCCCCATTGGACCAAAACTATTTCCCTGTTCGGGGTTTAACAGGAAAGACCTCAAGTGGACGTAACTGCATTGGCAAGTGAAACACGGACGAGCGCCGGAAATGGCGTTTCAATTCAAGATGCCGCGGCTCATTTGCGGGACCTCGTTCGCAATGTCTCGAGGGTTTTCATTGGCAAGGAATTAGTGGTGAAGGACGCCGTTCTGGCGCTGGCCTCGGGTGGGCATATCCTGGTGGAGGATGTTCCGGGACTTGGAAAAACACTGCTGGCCAAGGCGATTGCCCGGTCGTTGCACGCGGATTTCAAACGCATTCAATTCACGGCTGATTTGCTTCCCTCGGATGTGACGGGAGTGACGATTTTTTCGCAGGAGAAGCATGAATTCACGTTTCGTCGCGGGCCGGTGTTCACGAATGTCCTGTTGAGCGATGAAATCAATCGCGCGACGCCGCGCACGCAGTCGAGTCTGTTGGAAGCGATGGAGGAACATAGCGTGACGGTGGATGGTGTCCGGCATGGGCTGGATGCGCCGTTCTTTGTCATCGCCACGCAAAACCCCGTTGAATTGGAGGGGACCTATCCGTTGCCGTTTGCGCAGATGGACCGGTTCATGATCCGATTGAGCATCGGTTATCTGGATCGAGCCAACGAAATTGAGTTGCTGCGACAGCAACAGGTTGAAGATCCGCTCGCGCAAATTGAGGCCGTCATGACGTGTGATGCGTTGTGCGAAATCCAGCAGGCGGTGCGGCAGGTGGCGGTCGAGGATTCGCTGGCCGGTTATCTCGTTGATATTGTGCAAAGCACCCGCGACGCCGATGGGCTGGAGTTTGGAGCGAGCCCGCGAGGTTCACTCGACCTACAGCGTTTCAGTCAGGCGCGGGCATTGCTGGAAGGTCGCGATTATGTTTTGCCGGATGACATCAAACAATCCGCGCGCATCATTTTGCCGCATCGATTGATCACGCGCAAAGGCACGCGGGCGGTCAGCGTTAGCGCTTTCGCGGTCATCGATCACGTGCTCGATGCGGTGCCGGTGCCGGTGTGATGAAAAGCTCCAATTTTCAGTTCCAATTGCAAAATTGTGGTAGCCGATGTGAGGAACCTCTGATCTTCGTGAAGTTTGAGCCTCGTTACCTCGGCTGCTACGGGGTTTTGAAATCGCCTCTTGAAGCCTGAAGTTTATTACCCGCCATGTCCACCGGACGAATCACATTGCGCCTGACGCCACTCGGTTGGCTGTTCATCGGAATTTCGATTGTCTTCTTCATTTCTTCCGCCTCATCGCAATCCGCCTTGCTGCTCGTGCCGGTGGGAATTCTCGCCGGGTGTTACGTAATAAATTTCTGGTGGGCCGGTCGTTCTCTGAAAGGAATCGCGATCCATCCGCCGAGGAGTGTTCATTTCGTGGAAGGTCATCGGGCGGCGCAATCGTGGAGGATTACTGTTGGTTCGCGGCGCTGCGCTGGCGTGGAGGCAGTAAGTGATTCGGGGGTGTTGTTTCGCATCGGTTGCCTGGAGAAAGACAGTTCCACCAGCGTGCTGCCAGATGTAACGTTTCTGCGGCGCGGGGTCTTTGAACTGAAATCCATTCGCTTGAAGACCCGTTTTCCATTCGGGTTCGCAGAGGCGAGCCGTGGAGTCGAGTTGAAGGGAGAAGTCGTCGTGCATCCGGCGGTCTATCCGGTGGCCCATCCGCGCGCGGCGGGATTTGACGTGATGGTGGGCGGCCGATTTCGTGGCAGCGGCCAGACCATTGCCGGGGATCATTTTTCCGGCGTGCGCCCGCAGCAACCGGGTGATTCGCTGCGGCAGATTCACTGGGCCAGCAGCGCCAAGGGTCTGGGCCTGATGGTCAAGACGTACGACGAGGAACTGTCGGGTCGCGTTGCCATCATCGTGGATGGTGGTTCGAGCGGTTCCGAGGCAATTGCGGATGATGCCGTGCGCGCGGCCGGTTCGCTCGCCTTCGCGGCGCTTGATGCGGGACATCATGTCGAACTGGCTGATCTGGCGACGCTCGAGCGCGAGGTCATCCCGCCCTTCGATGATGGTCACGATTTGCTGGACCGCCTGACGCGAATGCCCGTGACGCCCGGGTGTCTCACCGCGGATTCACTTGCGGAAGCGGTGGGAAAGTTTTCCGGACGCTCGGCGGTTCATCTGGTTTTGACAGAGTGGAAACCGCTCGTGGCCGATTTGGTTGATCAACTTCTCGCATCGCGACGGCTGGTTTCGATCTATCTCCCAACCGGAGTGGACGTTCCATTGGTGGAAGGCGTGGAAACAATGACGTTCGAGAAGCGGGAACTTTTCCCTGCCTCATGAGGAGCGCGCGCAATCAATTCATTCTGCTGGGCTTCATCTGTCAGGGCCTTTCGTGGGATGACTGGGTTCTGCCGCTGCTCAACACGGCACTCTGGATCGGCTGCCTCTTAATCGCGAAACGTAATATCAATCTGGGCCAAACGGGCGACGTCTTCGGAATGCTCTTCGGCTGTGCGGCGGGATTTTTCCTGGCCGGTCCATTGGGAGCGAGTGCCCACTTTTTCATCGGGCACGGATTGACGTTGCTACAGGCTTCCCGATTGCTTCGCCGGTTGGAGCGCCGTGAAAAGATTTTTTCACTCATCGTGGCGGCCGGACAGGTGGCGGTCGCCTGCACGGTGATCCTCGACTATCGTTTTATCATCATCCTTTTTGCTTTGCTGTATCTGTTGCCAAAAGCCTTTGCAGAACTGGAAACCGAACAGTTCAACGGGTCGTCGGCCCCTGTTCCCTTTCGCATCGGATGGGGAACCAGCGCGGTGATCTTCGGCGTCATGTTACTGGTATTTTTCGGCAGTCCGCGGGCGTTCATCACCGGTGGCATTCGCGCGCCATCACTTGGTGGGCAGGCGCCGGGAACGATGCTCGATGACATGCTGGATCCGTCCTTTGGCGGACGCGCCAACTCGGCAAAAGTCATTCTGCAGGTCGAGGCCGAAAGCATCAGCTATCTCCGGATGTTTGCGCTGACGCGCTTTGTGAATGGGATTTGGGAGCCGGATCCGACCGCCGGCTATCTGCCCTTTCAACGAGCCGCCGATGTTCGTTTGGAGACGCTGGCGGCCCGTAAGGTGCGGGTGAAGAATACGGCCTACCTCCAGCGCACCTTGCCGGTGGATGGTGAACCCGTGAGCGTCACCGGACGTTTTTTTCGCGGCGCGCACAAGGCCATCGATGGAACCGTCGTCTGTCGGGCGATGTGGAACTCCGCGAACAATCTTTATCAATACTGGATCGATACCAACGCGCCGCCCCGATTGATCCCCGACCAGCGGCAAAGGCGGTACCTGAAGTTTCCCGCGCCGACTCCCGCAGTTTCAAATTGGCTGGAAGGGCAGACCGCCGGAATGAACGAGCCGGTGATGATTGCGCGAAGAATTGAATCCCATTTGCGCGACACTTTCGATTACGAACTGGGCGTTCCCAACCTGAGCCGGTTAAACGCGCTGGAGGATTTTTTGATTCGCGAAAAGCGCGGTCACTGCGAGCGATTTGCGTCCGCCATGGCGCTGCTTCTACGCATGAAAGGGATTCCGTCCCGAGTCATGGTGGGCTTTGTCCCCGGGCGCAAGAACTGGCTGTCGGGCTGGTACGACATTCGATTTCGGGACGCGCACGCGTGGGTGGAGGCGTACTTTCCGGATGAAGGTTGGGTACAATTCGATCCGACACCGCGCGGTTCGATTGCTCTTTCAAACTGGAATGTTGCCGAATTGATCGATGCGCTCGATGTCATTTGGTATCTGAACATCGTAAATTTCAGTACGGCGGATCAACAGGGCATGTGGCAGGTCTCCTTTGATGGCGTCAGGGAAGTGTTTTTGAGGGCGCGGCAATTTGCGCCGCAAATATTTGTGTTTGGCATACTGACCGGGATTGTCGTGTGGCTGCGCAAGACGGGCCTGGGTCGCTTCTTCAAGCGGCCGGCTGGAGTGCCACTGGAGAGAATCGTCGCTACCCATTGTTATGGCCGCATGTTGCGACTGCTCGCGCGACATGGTCATCGGCGGGCATTGCAGCAGACGCCGCTGGAGTTTCTTGAGGGGCTGAAGCGGGCGCTTCCGGGCGTGGCCGACGAGGCTGGCCTTATTACTGAATCGTTTTGCGCAACCCGCTATGGGGAGATTCGATCGGCCACTCTGGATCGCGGCGCAATGGAAGCCGCGCTACGCGTATTAAGTGAAAAGCTGAAGAGCTAATCCGACAGATATCTTGCTGGCAAAAGATGTGAATCGGGTCCACGATTTGGGCGTAACCACACCATGGCTGAGTCGCATCATATCGCGGAGGTCGTTGGCGGAATCGTCGCCATTCTCCTGTTGGCGATGGTGTTGCTGGCCGCGACTCGCCGCATTCGACTACCGTTTACTATTTCTCTGGTTCTCGTGGGTATTGCGCTGGCCGCGTTGTGCAAATCGTATCCGGAAGCTTTTCCAGCACTGCATGAACTGCACCTTTCGCCGGGGTTGATTCTCTATGTATTTCTGCCGGCGCTGGTCTTTGAATCCGCCTTCAATCTGGATGTGCGACTCCTGCGGCGCAATCTGTTGCCGGTGCTGGTGCTGGCCGTGCCGGGTCTGCTGCTCTCCACCGCGTTAATTGGCGTGCTGGTTTCGTGGGCCACCCCGATTCCGTTGCCGGCGGCTTTGCTGCTGGGCTCCATTCTCAGCGCGACGGATCCGGTGGCCGTCGTCGCGATTTTCAAAAAGCTGGGCGCACCGCAGCGACTGACGGTGTTGGTCGAGGGCGAGAGTCTGTTCAATGACGCCAGCGCCATCGTCATCTCGCGCATCATCCTGGGCATTGTCATGGGCGGCGCGTTTACGTTTGAAACCGTCAGCGATGGTGCGGTGGAGTTCGTCACGGTCTTCGTCGGTGGACTGGTCGTGGGCTGGTTGCTCGCCCTGCTGACGGGGTGGTTTCTCGGGCGCATGGAGTCGGAGCCGAACGTGGAAATCACCCTCACAGCCGTGCTGGCATACGGTTCATTTCTGGTCGCGGAAGAGGGACTTCACGTCAGCGGAGTGATGGCGACCATCGCCGCAGCGTTGACGTTTGGCGGTTGGGGCAAGATGAAAATCTCACAGGCCGGTCGGCATCAACTCGAACACTTCTGGGAATACGGCGGCTTTCTCGCAAACACGCTCGTCTTCCTGATGGTCGGTCTGCGGGTGGATTTGTCGGAACTCGTCAATTCGTGGCAGGCGTTGGTCTGGGTGATTCTGGCGATGCAGCTTTCACGGGCGGTGGTGATCTATGGCATGGTGCCGTTGGCGAAAAAACTGCCGGGCTTTGAGCCGGTGAATCGGCGGTTTCAGACGGTGATGTTCTGGGGCGGCTTGCGCGGTGCCATCGCCCTGGCGCTGGTCATGAGTCTGCCGGAGTTTCCCGAACGCGAATTGTTTCTTACCCTGACGATTGGCGCTGTGTTGTTTACTTTGTTGGCGCAGGGGCTGTCGATCGAAACGCTGGTCAACCGCCTGAAACTGAATGTCCCGCCGCTGGCCGATCAGTTCTCCCGGCTGGAAGGCGACCTTGCGGCCCGGCAAAAGGCCCTGGAACGGTTGCCCGAGTTGTTGTCCGGCGGGCTGTTTTCCTATGCCATCAGTGATCAGTTGCGGTGCCAGTGCGAGGGCGAGCTGCGACATTTCAAAGATGAAATCTCGTCGTTGCGCAAACGCGAACTCGATTCCGCCGGAGAAGTCGACCTGTTGCGCCTGCGCTGTCTCGCGGAGGAAAACTCGCTCTACCTGGACCTGTTCAATCATGGTCAGTTGAGTGAGGCAGCGTTCTGGCGGCTGGTTGCTGACCTGAATGAACAGATGGATTCGATTCGCTACGAGGGCGGTGGCCAGTGGCAACTGTCATTCGGATGGTTCGAGCGCATTCGCGAGCGATGGCTCGGCACGGCGGCACGCACCGCCGGTCTGCGCCGCCTGGTCGATCCATTGCGTCGCCGACTGATTGCGCAGGATTACGAACTCGTGTGGGCGCGGTATCAAGGCGCGATTCGGATCATGGCGCTGCTCGACGAATTACAGAAACTTGAATCGCTGGAGGCATCCGTCGCCAGCCCCTTGCGCAGCCATTACGAGTCTCGCGCATCGGAATACCGGCGCCGGATTGATTTGACCGCCGAGCAATTTCCAGAATTCGTGACCCATTTGCAAAAGCGGCTTGCGCGCCGATTGGTGCTCATGGCGGAGAGTTCAGTGATTCACGATCGCGCCGAGCATGGCGTCATGCCGCGGTCCATTGCGAGCGAGATTGAACATCACATTGAACAGGAATTGCGCCGCATGCGGGGGCAAACGGTTCCGCGTTCTGAAATCAAGCCCGAGGAATTGCTGCGTCGCGTCCCGTTGTTTCAGACGATTCCGGAGAATCAATTTCCGGTTGTGGCGAAACGGCTGGAGCCCCTGGCTGTGCGCGAGGACGAGGATGTGGTGAAGCAGGGTGAACGGGGAAATTCGTTGTATCTGATCGCGCGCGGTGTGGTGCGCGTCTGTCGCGAGGAAAATGGCGAGACGCACGAACTGGCCACCTTGATGGCGGGCGATTTCTTTGGCGAGTTGGCATTGCTGCGCGATGAGAAACGTTCGGCGACCGTTCATGCGGTAACCCCATGCTCGCTTTACGAATTGTCTCGCAAGGCGCTGAATGAATTGCTCGCGGAGAACGCGGATTTGAAGAACGCGCTTGAGCAGGCCGGCCGGGTGAGGCAGGCCGAATTGGCCGCGCTGGGAGTGAGTCCGGCGGAATTGCTGAGCAAGGCGCCTTTCTTCGAGGTACTGTCGGAATCAGAATTCAAGGTCATTGCGGAAAGCCTGATCGAGTTGAAATTGCCGGAACGCGAGACCGTATTCCGGCAGGGCGATCAGGGGGATTCGGTCTATTTCATCGCCCGGGGTGTGGTGCGAGTCTCAGAGGAATCCGGCGGGAAAGTCCGCCAGCTCGCCGTGTTGTCCGAGGGTGATTTTTTCGGCGAGGGCGGTCTGTTGCACGCCAGTGAACGCGGCGCCACAGTGCAGACGGTGAGTCCCTGCACCTTGTATCAATTGAAGCGTGATATGCTGATGAAATTCGTAAATGAGAACCCGGACATGCTTGATGTGTTGGAACAAACCGACCAGTTTCGCCGGGATGACACCCAGTTTCACTCGCGGGAGTGAGAGGAGGTGTGTTTTTTAAACGCAGAGGGCGCAGAGAACCGCAGAGGGCCATCACCGAACTGCGGCGCTACGTGGAGGATTGGGTCCGCCGGCGGCATCTGCAGGCGCTGGGCATCGAACCCAAACGGGTGAAACTGGCCAGTCGCAGCCGCAAAGGCTATTGGCGAATGAGCGGCAACAGCATCGTGCAAAGGGCGCTGACCAACCGCTGGTTGCAGGAGCAGGGGGGCCCGGACATGAAGCAACAGCGGATAGCTCTTCACTACCCTGAACAACAGGGAGTCTAATCGGAACCGCCCGGCGGCGTGAAGCCGTAGCTGCGAAGCGAAGGCTCATACGGACCCGCATGCCGGAGCCCGCCGCGCCGTAGCTGAAAGCGAAGGTGGGTGGTGTGGGAACCGGGAGTTAGTCACTCCCCGTGACCCGATTA
>CALBIE010000808.1 GCA_937893495.1 uncultured Verrucomicrobiales bacterium
TTCAAACCATCCGAACGCGTTTGGTCCATCCGAAAGCGGTGCGGTAGCACGACACTCCAAGACGCTGGCGCGATTATGCGTGTGTGGCTGCTTCCACTGTTATTCCTCATATCAACAGTGCTCTCCTGTTCTGCCGCCGACGCTGCAAAGGTGGAGTTTTTCGAGAAACGCATTCGGCCGTTGCTGACGGAGCATTGCCACGAATGCCACAGTGCCGGGGCGAAAAAACTCAAAGCCGGGCTGTATCTGGACAGTCGCCGGGGTGCCTTGAACGGCGGCGAAAGCGGACCGGCCATCGTGCCCGGAAAACCGGACTCCAGTCGATTGATTCGAGCGGTAGGATACGAGGATGTGGATTTGCAGATGCCTCCGCGCAAGCGGCTTTCAGTATCGGAGATTTCCGATTTGAAATCCTGGATCCTTGATGGAGCCACCTGGCCAGATGATGGAAAGGGCGATACTGCCGTGGCGGCGAACAGTGGCTTTGACCTTCAAGGCCGGAAGGCCAGTCACTGGGCCTGGCAACCAATCGGTTCGCCGATACCACCGGTGACACGCGATCAGGTTTGGGCGAGGGACGAGTTGGATCATTTCATTCTCGCGAAACTGGAGCAGAGCGGATTGCGACCGGGGCCAGTAGCGGACAGGCGGACCTTATTGCGCCGGTTGACATTTGACCTGACCGGGCTTCCGCCGACTCGCGAAGCCATCGGCGATTTCCTGACTGATAAATCAAAGGATGCCGTGGCCAGGGTGGTGCAGCGATTGCTCGATTCACCGCGATTTGGAGAACGCTGGGCGCGGCATTGGCTGGACATGGTACGTTACTCGGAAACGCTGGGGCACGAATTTGACTACACGATTCTTAACGCCTGGCGGTATCGGGATTACGTGATTCGCGCCTTCAACACGGATTTGCCTTACAACCAATTCATGCTGGAGCAGGTGGCCGGTGATTTGTTGCCGAATCCTCGCCGTCATCCGATAGAGAAATTCAACGAGTCGATTATTGGCACGGCGTTTTACTGGTTTGGTCAGCAAAAACATTCACCCGTGGACATCCGGCAGGAGACGGCGGACACCATCGACAACCAGATCGATGTGCTCACCAAGACGTTTATGGGGATGACGGTTTCCTGCGCTCGTTGCCACGACCACAAGTTCGATGCGATATCCACGAGGGATTACTATTCGCTCTTCGGTGTGCTGGGTAGTTCGCGCTACGCGCAAGTGGCGATTGATGAAGATACGATGGTGAGCCCGATTCGTAATCGCCTGCTCGCGCTGCAGGAACGCATGCGGTCGGTTGCCGAGGCCGCAATATCGAAGACACTCGGTCCGATGGGTGACTATGTGCAGGCGGCGTTGGAATTGCCGAAACTTGCCCATACCGAACGGTCGGGTGGATTTGTCTTTGAGGATTTTGAGGATGAACTGGTCGGATGGGAAACCACAGGGGACTCGTTTAGTGGACCGCAGTCGCAGAAAACCATCGGCTCGTATCAGGGCGATGTGAACGCGCGGGGTAATGGATTCATTAACTCTCACTGTATTTCACGGGACGGTGAAATTGTTCGATCGGATCGCTTCACCGGCACGTTGACGAGTCCCGAGTTTGAGATCAAAAAACGATTCATTCACTTTCTGGTGGGCGGCGGGTCGCACAAGGATCTGACGTGCATCAATCTATTGGTGGATGGCAAGGTCGTGCGGACAGTCACCGGCAAAAGCAACAACCGGATGGAACCGGCCCGATTCGATGTGGCGGAATTGATTGGCCGCAAGGCGAGCTTGCAGGCAGTCGATCAAGTGAAGGGTGGTTGGGGTAATATTGGCTGGGATCATATTGTGTTCAGTGACGACGCGAAGGCGCTGGATCCGGGTGCGCAACCGGAACCGGACCGGGAAGCAATTGTAGCCTATGCGGTCAGCCGATCGCTTGAGGGGAGTATGTTGGCGCGGGTGTTTGCGGCATTGAAGGAGTTGAAGAACATGAAGGAGTTGACGGTAGATGCGGCACCGGACGGCTACGATGTGTTCGCGGACTTCGCGCAAGGAGCTGATTCCAAGTGGTTCCGAGATGGCCTCGCCTGGGGGCAACCCACTTCGGCAGGAACATTTTTCCCTGATCCAGATGACGCCGCACGATTGCGGTTGGCGGGTGCCGGTTGGATGCACAGCGCCGCATTGTCCACGCGATTACAGGGTGCATTGCGGTCGCCGACGTTTGAAGTGACCAGGGACTATGCTCATGTACTCGTAGCCGGGAGGGACACCCGAATCAACGCCGTAGTGGACAATTTCACTATCATCAAGAATCCGATTTGGGGCGGCTTGAAAAAGGAAGTGAAGAGTGGGGAAGCACATTGGCTGACATTCGATTTGAGAATGGTCAAAGGGCATCGGGCCTGGCTTGAGTTTCTCGATCAAACCAGCAGTGATCCAGCGGGGAAGGGTGCTTACGCGAAAGATGGCTGGATTGCGCTTCGGCAGGTTTTGTTCTCCGATCAGCCGGGGGCGCCCCGCATCCATACGATTTCGCGATTGCTCGAAAAGTCTGCGAAGTTCGACGAGGAACGCGCGAAACAGGTGGGTGCGGAAGCCGTGGCGGTCATTGAGGCGCTAAAAGTGATCTGGAAAACAAGCCAGGGCGACCTGGCACCTCGGCGATTGTCGCTTTTGAATTGGTTGTTCGATCTGGGTTTACTGACAAACGACGGCATCTACGGGAAACAACTTGCGGCACTGTTGGTCGAATATCGCCTGCTTGAAAAAACGATTTCGGATCCGCGACGAGTACCTGGCATGACCGATGGGAATGGCGTTGATGAATTCATCTTCATCCGCGGCAATTCGAGAAATCATGGAGCTCTGGCGCCTCGCTCCTTCATGGAAGCGTTGCGGGAAGAGGAACGTTATAATTCGCCGAACAGTGGACGCCTGGAACTGGCTCGGAATCTTGCGGATCCGGCCAATCCGTTGCCAGCGAGAGTGATCGTGAACAAGGTTTGGCATCATTTGATGGGGCGGGGTATTGTGCCTACTGTAGATAATTTCGGTGTGCTTGGAGACCGGCCTTCCCATCCGGAACTTCTCGATTATCTGGCGCGCTGGTTCCGGGAGAACGGGTGGTCGGTGAAGAAACTGGTCAGCAAGATTGTCCGATCGCAATCGTATCAGTTGTCGAGTCGGCCGGATGACGCAGTGGCGGAGGAGAAAGATCCGAACAACATTCTGTTGCATCGCGCCAACGTAAAGCGACTGGAAGGCGAAGCGATTCGTGATGGCATGCTGGCCATTGCCGGATCGTTAAAGGACGAAATGTTTGGCGAACCCGTGCCGGTTTATTTGACGGCTTTCATGGAAGGACGTGG
The DNA here is from genome assembly GCA_937893495.1 of uncultured Verrucomicrobiales bacterium. GTDB lineage: Bacteria > Verrucomicrobiota > Verrucomicrobiia > Limisphaerales > JAYPXF01 > CALBIE01. Next base: position 3,375 of record CALBIE010000808.1, read on the forward strand.
TCGGCCCAAGGGCGGACCACTTGATGGTGCCGGGCGCCGGAGCATTTACACGGCCGTGCGCCGTAACTTTCTGCCACCCATGATGCTGGCCTTTGACACCCCTTCGCCAGCGACGACGGTCGGGAGGCGGGCGATCTCCAATGTGCCGGCGCAGGCGCTGATCATGCTGAACGACGAACTCGTCGTGCAGCAGGCGGGACAATGGGCGACGACTTTTAGCGGCGAAGATGACGTCAGTGAGATTGTCCGCCAGATGTACGAGAGCGCCTTCGGGAGATTACCGGATGCGAACGAACTGCGCTTTTCCGTGAAGTTTCTGGATACGCAGGAAAGACTTTATGGTGGCCGGACTGCCCGTCAAAAGGCGCTGGCTGACTTCGCGCATGTGCTGTTCAATGTGAAGGAATTTGTGTTTTTGAATTAGCGGCATTGTCCGCAGGTGGGGTTTGGTGTTAACTGGTGAGAGATGAAAACGATTCAGGCAATTTACGAGAACGGGGTGTTTCGGCCACTGGAACGGGTGGAGTTGCCGGAGGCGTGCAAGGTTGAGGTTTATCCCAAGATCGGAATTGATGCCTCGCCGACAGAAACCGACGGGAATGACGCGGCTCTGGATGCCATTTACGAAATCCTTGGCCGCCGTTACCGAGCAGGTCGGACCGACCTGGCAGCCCGGCACAACGAACATCAGCCGTGAGGAAAGTTTTTTTGGACACGGTAGGAATGTTGGCCGTGTGGAATGAAGACGACCAATGGCACCCTGCGGCAATCGAGGCATTCAGCCATCTGGAGGGTGGGCGGACGGCCATCATTACTTGGGACGGCGTCTTGTGGGAATGTGCCAATGCCGCCGTGCGCACCGGATTCAGGAATGACGTGCTGGCGCTGCGGACTCAACTTGTGGTCGCCGGAAAATTGATTGAGCCCACGCCCTTGGAAGCGGATGAAGCGTGGAGGCAATACGCTCGTTTTGGCGCCGCTGGCGCCGGAATGATTGATTTGATTTCAATGGAATTGATGCGGCGGGAAAAATGCGACGCGGTATTCTCCAACGATCGGCATTTCCACGCTGCTGGAGTTGAAACCCTTTTCTGATGAACTATCCCTGTGGCAGATATCGTGCGGCGGCCTCACGTCGCGAAATGCTTGCGCGCTGCGCGAACGGATTCGGTGGTGTGGCGTTGGCGGCGCTGTTGGCGGACCGTCGGTTTGCCTCGGCCGCCACGCTGCGGCCATCGACCGAATTGGCGGACGGAAAACTCGTTTCGCATCATGTTGCGAAGGCGAAGTCCGTCATTTTTCTCTACATGGATGGCGGGCCATCGCAGGTGGATACCTTTGATCCCAAGCCGAGGCTGACGCGGGAGAATGGGAAGCCGTTCGGGATGAAAATGGAGCCGACGCAGTTCAACAACAACGGTAACACGCTGGGTTCACCGTGGGAGTTTCAGAACCACGGACAGAGCGGGATTCCGGTGAGTAGCCTTTTTCCCCATATTGCGAGGCACGTGGACGACATGGCGGTGATTCGCTCGATGGTTTCGGAGTTTCCTGAACACACGAACGCCAACTATTTTCTCCACACGGGACACGGCCTGGCGGGACGACCCAGCGCGGGAGCGTGGGTGAGTTATGGATTGGGAAGCGAGAACCAGAATTTGCCTGGCTTTGTGGTGCTCAACGGGGGACTGATTCCGCCGGGTGGCCTGGATAATTTCAGCAGCGGTTTTTTGCCGGCGGCCTATCAAGGGTCAGTGTTCAAGCCAACGGACAAGCCGGTTGCAAACATCGCGCGATCGGAGGCAACGGACGAGTTGCAACGGAACAAGCTGGCGTTGATGCGCCAATTGGATCGCAGCGTGGTCGAGCATTTGGGACAGCACGATGCGATTGAATCGACGATTCGTAATTACGAACTGGCGTTCCGGATGCAGGCTGCCGTGCCGGAGCTTGTGGATCTGGGGAACGAGCCGGAATGGCTCAAACGGGAATATGGTTTTGAACATGAATACGCTCCCACGAAAATTTTTGCGAAAGAATGCCTGCTGGCGCGGCGATTGGTTGAACGTGGCGTTCGATTCATTGAAATGACCTGTCCGAACGTGTCCGGGGATCGTTGGGATCAGCACGGCAATCTAAAGCAGGGCCACGAAAACAATTCGCGGGCTGTCGATCAGCCGATTGCGGCCTTGATGAGCGACTTGAAGGCGCGGGGATTGTTCGATGAGACGCTGATCTTCTGGGCTGGTGAATTTGGTCGTACGCCCTTCGCGCAGGGAACGAACGGGCGCGATCACAATCCGTTTGGCTTTTCAATTTGGATGGCAGGCGCCGGCATTCGCGGCGGAACGATTTATGGCGCGACGGATGACTACGGATACCACGCCGTGGAGAACAAGGTGGAGATTTTCGATTTGCACGCGACGATGCTGCACCTGCTGGGCGTTGATCACGAGAAGTTGACGTATCGGTTCAGCGGTCGTGATCACCGATTGACCGATGTGCATGGGCACGTGGTGAACGAGGTGCTGTCTTAGCCGAGACGATGCAGATGGAGCGCGGAATTTATTCCGCAGAAACGTGGATTTGCCAATTGGCTTCCAAGGGTTTCGATGAGTGGTTCTGAAACACGAAATGGCGTTGGGTTTCGACGAAATAGAAGGTGCTTGAACGCTGGTGGAAAGTGGATGCTTCTGCGGAATAAATTCCGCGCTCCCGCCGCTCCAATTGCAGGGTTCCGGCTTAGAGTCGCGCCCGACCGGTGAAGCCGCCTTCCAGATCGTGCCAGAATTCAATGTCTTCATCATCCTGTTCCCAACACAGGAAAACTTCCTTGCCGCCGATGATGGAGGGAAAATCCAGCAGGCCGCGTTCCATATCCTTGATCTGGATTTCACGTGATTCGAACTCACGCATGAGGGCTTTAAATTCCGAGAAGTCCGAAATCCATTGATTGACCCGATTGCCACCCAGGTCATCACCGGATCGAAGCATCGCGCCGCTTTGTTCGTCGTAGAGAGCGATTTTTTCCCTGAGTTGATTGAGGCGATTGAGCCATTGGCGGACGTCAGGAAGAAGCTGGCGAGCTTCTTCAAGCGTGTAATGTTTCTCGAACCGCATCGGGGTCAGGGCGTTTTCCGGAGGCGTTCCTGAACGGCGTTCAGTTTTTTGACGATTTCAGGTTTCGCCTCGATCTTTACTGCCTTCTCGTACTGCACCCGCGCATTGCGCAAATCATCCAACTTGAAATAGACGTCTCCGAGATGTTCGAACAGGGTGGGGTCATCTTCCTTTTCAACGGACGTATTCTCAATTGATTTCAAAAGCCAGGGCAGACTTTCGTGGGCTTTACCCATTTGAAAAAGCACCCAGCCCATACTGTCGAGGAAAGCAGCATTCTCGGGTTCCGCGGTGACGGCCTTCTCGATCAGTTCTTTCGCCTTGTCCAGATTTTCCCCTCGTTCCGCCCACATGTAACCGAGGTAATTCATGGCCTCGGCGAAATCCGGTTTTATTTCCAGGCTTTTGGTGAAGTAGCGTGCAGCTTGTTCGAAATCTTTGTTCCGTTCGTAGGCGGCACCAGCCTGGAAATAAAAGAAATGCGTAAGCCGTTCCGGTTCGTCGCGTTTGGCGATCAATTCCTCGGCCGTATAATGCTTGACGGCTTCGCCGTATGCCTTTTTTCGCCCGTGAGCCAGTGCCGAATAAAACTCCATGGTAAATTTTGCCTTAAACTTTTTGCGGGCAGCGGTAATGACGGAGATCGCGTCGTCCGGCTTGTCGTTGTTGATAAGAGCGCCCGCAAGATCGTAATAGACCGGTTCAAACGATTCGTTGAATTGAATGGTGCGGCGGTAGTTCTCGATGGCTTTTTTCCACTCATTATCCTCGGCGGCAATCACACCGAGGAAATAATTTGCCTGCGCGTTGGTGGGCTGTTCCTTCAGGATGGTTTCCAGTTGGAGAATCGCTCCCTTCTTATCGTTCGACCGAAGGTAGATATCGATCAGGCGTTGCCGGAATGCGATGGAATTGGGTGAGCGGCCAAGCAAACCGAGATAAAGTTCCGCTGCTTGTTTGGGTTCGTCGGCGAATTGCAGACTATCGGCCAGACGTGCTACGAGAATCGCATTACGGGGCTTTATGGCGACCGCCCGTTTCAATACGTCCTTAAGCACGGGCATGGTCGATTCTCGAACCGTCGGATGAGCCCGGAGGTGAGCGACCATTAATTCGCCCAGATCGATCAGGAACAAGCCCGAGGCGTTGGTGGCGGTCGCGGCCTTCTGGAGGGTCGCCAAAGCCGCATCTGCCTTTTGTCTCGTCATATGGACCTGATACAGCGTCCGATAGGGGACAATCGAGTTGGGTTGTTTCGCGAGGGAACGTTCGCAGGCCATAATAGCCTTGTCGTGTTCGTTCTGCTGCGCATAGGCCAGGCCGAGCATGGCTAGCGCGAGTGCGGAACCTTCCCCGTTTTTGGTCGCATTCTCCAGCACTTCGATCGCCTTGTCGTTTTCACGTTTGCGCAGAAACCTGCGGGCGACGTCGATGGCCAGTGATTCGTTGTCCGGATCGGCCTGAACGGATTTGTAAAAATCCTCCAGGGCGAGGTCTCCCTTGTTTTGCAATTCCTTGCTGACTCCCGTGGCAAAGCGGGCGAGGGCTTCAATTCGACGTTCCGTATCCTCTTCGGTCGATGGAATCTGGTCGGAAGTTTTGGTCTCGACACTTGTCTCTGACCTGGGCTGTTGTTCAGGCGTGGTGCAACCTGACCACAGCCCCCCGATGACCAGGGCAATCACGGAAAATGTTGCAGGTTTCATCTTTGACACGTTGGAACGGAATCCGGCGAGGGACCAGCGCTCGAAATTGACAGTGGACGTCAGCAGGGCTGACGACTACTTCTGCCAGGTGCGCTTCTTATGCCGATTGGCGCGCAGTTTCTTGCGACGCTTGTGTTTGTTGATCTTGGTCTTACGACGTTTTTTCAGTGAACCCATGTTCTGTTTTTCTTCGGTGGTTTATCTGACAGTAAATTTTCCCGACCCCCAAGGGGCCTCAGGCGGCGGCTTTGTAGCTAATATACGACTTTGTTCAAAGGATATTCGATAATTCCCTCGGCACCCGAGGCTTTGAGCACGGGAATAATCTCTCGGACGACGTGCTCGTCGATAATCGTCTCGACGGCTACCCAGCCAGGCAGGCTCAATTGTGAGATGGTCGGATTGCGCAAGGCCGGCAGGGTCCGGAGGAGATGATCCAGGTCGGTTTCCTTGATGTTCATCTTCAGGCCAACCTTCGTTTCGGCCTCAAGCGCGCCCCGCAGGAGCAGGGCAAGAGTCTCAATTTTCTGACGCTTCCAATCGTCCTTCCAGGCCGTTTCATTTGCAATGAGCCTTGGAGTGGAACTCAAAAGTGTCTCCACAATCCGCAGGTTGTTGGCCCGCAATGAGGCGCCCGTTTCGGTGACCTCGACGATGGCATCCACCAGTTCATGGGCTTTTACCTCCGTCGCCCCCCACGAGAACTCCACCTCGGCCTTAACGCCGTTCTTGCGCAGCCATTTCCTGGTCAAATTGACAACTTCCGTCGCGATTCTTTTCCCCTGAAGATCTTTGACTGAATGAATCTTGGAATTTTCCGGAACCGCCAGCACCCAGCGAGTCGGGCGCCGGGTCGATTTGGCGAAAAGAAACTCGCCAATTTCAACAACTTTGGAGCCATTTTCCATGATCCAGTCATGTCCGGTAATACCGGCATCCAGATAGCCATGTTCGACATAACGGCTGATTTCCTGCGCTCGAATGAGGCGGATTTCGAGTTCTTCGTCGTCCACGTAGGGGACATAGGATCGGCTGCTCACCTGTACCCTGAAACCAGCCTTGGCCATCTTATCGAGGGCGGCTTCCTGCAGGCTGCCTTTGGGAAGACCCAGCTTGAGTTTCTGCGGATCGTTCGTTTTGCTTTTCCGTTTCTTCATTCTGCGATTCTTGCGCTGTCGGCAATTTGGCTGATTTTATTCGTCGGCAACACTGAATTTCAGTCAATAACCGGCGCTGGAAGGGAATTTCTTTCCGGCTATATTTCAAGACAATTCTGTTTGGAAACCATTTCTTCGACGGCAACGCTGCGCCGTCCGTGGATAACCAGCCGGCCGGTGGCCAGTGCTTGTAGCACTTCAGGGTAAAGTAAATTCTCCGCCTGCTGAATGCGGGCATAAAGCAGTGCTGGCGTGTCGTCATCCATTACGGGGACGGTTCGTTGGCCGAGAATCGGGCCCGTATCCACGCCCTGATCAACTATGTGCACCGTGCAACCGGTAACCTTAACACCGTATTCCAGCGCCTGCGTCCATGCTTCGAGTCCCGGGAACGAGGGCAGCAGCGAGGGATGAATATTGAGCACGCGATTTGGAAACGCCCGGAGAAACTCGCCCTTCAAAATGCGCATGAAACCGGCCAACACAATCCAGTCCACCTGTGTTTCGTCGAGCGCTTCGACGAAAGCCGATTCGGCTTCATCATCGAGTTTCGTGCGAAACTTTCCCGGCGGGATGAACTGGCTCTTGATGCCCCGTTCGTGGGCGAGTCTCAAGATTCCGGAATCAGCAACATCAGTCAGAACGACGGCAAGTTCAGCGGCGAGTTGGCCCGCGGCACACGCGTCGGCAATGGCCGTAAAGTTCGATCCCCGGCCTGAACCGAGGATGGCCAGCCGGACTTTGCGATTTCCACTCACCCGCTTTTAGTAGCAGACCTCGCAGGTCACTCAAGCCCCAATGAATGATGCCCGATAATGGAGGGGAATTTCCCGTTGCGGAATTGGTCGTGAGCGGAGATAACGTCCGCCTATGTTCACCTTTGGTCAGATGTGTCGCCTGGACCGCATATTTCACAGTTGCGCGAGGCTCGAAGATGTAGCGCAGGCCTCCGAGCCTGCTGTATCGCAGGTTTCCAAACCTGCGGGCCGTACGAAAGCCATTCCGGTCGCGAACACTCTGCGGATTTGGAAATCCGCGATACGGCAGGTTTGGAAACCTGCGCTACGATGCAAACGCCGTCGCCGGGTTTTCGCGTGTGAAATATGCGCTCTAGAGCGACTCGCCGTCGCCTGCTTCTCCCTTTGGCTTGTTTTGCCTTCGAGTTTTGCGGCGTCAACGTTATTGCCGCCTGGATATCGCCCTCGGCCGCTCGGAAGTCACGCGCTGGTCGGGGGAACGGTCATTCCCGTTCCCGGTAAGAAACTTCCCGGCGCATCCATTGTGATTCGCGACGGTTTGATTGTCGCGGTCGGGAAAAACATTGCCATTCCAGCTGATGCGCGCGTCTGGGACGCGAAGGGGTTGACGATCTACGCAGGGTTTATTGATCCCTATTTCGTGACTGAGACAAAGCCCGCGCTGGACACGACCTATTCGCAGCCCATTCGAGCGGGAAGCGGTGTGGAGTTTTTCGGCACCGAGAAGCATTCCAAGCTTAAACGACCACCGGGACCGGGAGCGGAGATACACGGGATGACGCCCCAGCACCGTCCCCTCATGGATTATCAGCCGGACAAGAAGCTCTTTGAGTCCATGCGGGAAATTGGGTTTACGTCGGCGAATCTGACGCCCGGCAAAGGAATTATTCGCGGTTTCAGTTCCCTCATTAATCTGGCGGATGGGCCCATCAATCAACTCGTGGTTCGGCCCGAGGTTTTTCAGCACGCCGCCTTTGAGCCGATGGAAGATGTCTATCCGCATTCGCTGATGGGAGTCATCGCCGCGATGCGGCAGACATTGCTTGATGCGGATCATTATCGGCGCGATCAAGAGCACTTTCAGCAGAATCTTCAAGGTCGCACCAGGCCGGAGTTCAACGAGGCCTTGCACTCGTTGCAATCGTTGTTCAAAGGGAAACCGCTCGTGATTGAGACCGGCAGCAGCCTGATGGTCGAACGCGCCGCGGAATTGGCAAAGCAGTTCAAAATCAAACTCGCTCTTGTGAGTTGCGGCGAGGAATGGCGTCGGCCCGAACTGGCGAAAGCAACTGGCGCGGCCTTCATTGTGCCGGTCGATTTCCCGACGATTCCAAAACTTCCGAACGATGACGATTGGGCGGATTTGTCCCTCGACCAACTGCGCCGGTGGGATTGGGCGGCGGAGAATCCAGGCCTACTGGTTCGGAACGGATTGGGTATTGCGTTCACCACGTATGCACTCGGAGATCGAAAGCAATTCCGCGAAAAGGTGCAGTTGGCTCTGCGCCGCGGTTTGAGCGAAGACAAAGCTCTCGTGGCCTTGACCGTTGCTCCAGCCCTGTTGTGTGGCGTGGAGAAGGTGCTTGGCACAATTGAACCCGGCAAGATTGCCAACCTGACGGTGGTGCAGGGCGATAGCTGGTTTGATCCGAAGAACAAGATTCGCGAAGTCTGGATCGACGGTGAACGACACCAGGTTTCAGCGGTCAAATCGGCCGACGAAAAGAAAACGGCGCAGGCCGCCGATAAGGGGAAGAAGCCGGTTGGCAAAGGCAAGGCGGCGAAACCGGCTGATTCGGCGAAGAAGGAAAAAGATCTGCTCGCGCTACAGAAAAAGCGGACCGCCCGTCATCCATCCGGTGACCGGGGCGCGTTGGCTCGTCCGGCCGCAGTGCTCATTAGGGGAGCCACCGTTTGGACCTCCGGCCCGACAGGCGTGTTGAAGAATGCTGACGTCCTCGTTTCGAAAGGCCGAATCGTGGCGGTGGGCACCGGGCTTGGCGGGAAGGCTGATGCGCTCGGCGTCAAAGTCGTACGCATTGACGGAAAGGGGTTGCATGTGACGCCGGGTTTGATCGATTGCCACAGCCATACGGCAATCATGGGCAGCGTCAACGAATCGACGTTGCCCTCGACCGCGATGGTGAGCATTGGCGACGTCGTGAATTCCGAAACAGAGAATCTGTATCAGCAATTGGCGGGCGGTTTGACGGTGGCCAATCTGTTGCACGGCTCCGCGAATCCGATTGGTGGTCAAAACGCGGTCATCAAGTTGCGTTTTGGCGAACCGCCCGCGCGATTGATTTTCAAGGAAGCACCGCCGGGAATCAAGTTTGCGCTCGGTGAAAATGTGAAACAGGCCAACTGGGGCGATGAAATGGTGAACCGGTTTCCGCAGTCGCGCATGGGCGTCCCGACGTTTCACGCGAATCGTTTCACTGCCGCGAAACAATACCTGGCCGATTGGGAGCGCTATCGCAAACAGAACGGAGTGCCTCCGAAGCACAATCTGGAATTGGGAACGTTGGGCGAAATCATTCAGGGCAAACGCTGGATTCATTGCCACTCGTATCGGCAGGATGAAATCATCGCGTTTCTCCGGACCATGGAACAGTTTGGCGTGAAAGTCGGCACGTTGCAGCATGTGCTGGAGGGCTACAAGATTGCCGACGAGATTGCGAAGCATGGCGCGGGCGTATCGGCGTTCTCCGACTGGTGGGGCTACAAGTATGAAGTGATCGACGCGATTCCTTACGCTGGCAGCCTGATGCACAGCCGCGGGGTGCTGGTGAGTTTTAATTCTGATTCCAGTGAACTCGCTCGACGAATGAATCTCGAAGGGGCAAAGGCCGTGAAATACGGCAACACGTCGGAGCAGGAGGC
>CALBIE010000809.1 GCA_937893495.1 uncultured Verrucomicrobiales bacterium
GAAACGCAATTTTTGGCCTGGCGAATGGCGGTGACGTTGGTGCCCCCGTACAAGGGGCCGTACAAGGCGCGAAGACGGTAGCTCTTGGAAGTTTAATTGCCGTCAATCTGATTAAATCATTTGCCCTCGGCAGCCTGGAACTGGCGTTTGCGGCCAACGAGCGGGGTGTTGATTTCAACCTTATTGAGCCGGTGGAATTCGCGCAGGCGAATCGGGAAGCCATCCTTGGGTTGGACATGGCGCTGGACGACCTGCAGGACAGCATGGTGGATGTGAATCTGAAGTTGCGAACCATCATGGACAAGCGAAACCAATACGCCGCGCTGGTGGCCAAAGGCAACCGACTCCAGACCGAGCGGGAGATTTTCCGCAAACGGGCCTCGGCAATCGTCCAGGGTGTCCGGACGCGTGACGCTGCCTTTCGCATCTTCCGGAACGAGAAACTGGAACGCTACAAAACGCTCTTTGATCTCGCCGCCAAATACGCCTTCCTTGCCGCACAGGCCTACGACTACGAGACGGGACTCCTGCACACGGACAATGGGAAGGCGTTCATCAACAAGATCATCAACGCCCGCGCCCTCGGTGTTGTGGCGGACGGGCAGCCACAGTTCGCCGGCAGCAACACGGGCGATCCCGGGTTGTCCAGCGCTCTCGCCGAAATGAAGGCGGACTGGGGTGTGCTTAAGGGCCGTCTCGGCTTCAACAATCCGGACACGGACGGCACCACCGTCTCGCTGCGCATGGAGAAACACCGCATCGTTCCCGGTTCCGACGGGGATGACAACTGGAAGGATCTCCTCAATCGCGGCCGAATGGCAAACGTGCTCGCCGACGGAGATGTGGTCCGCTATTGCATGCAGATTGATCGCGGCGACGATCTACCAGTTCCGGGAATCGTCTTGGACTTCGGCACGATGGTCGTCAACGGTCTCAACCTCTTCGGCCGCCCGCTCGCCGGCGGTGACCACAACTTCACCCCCAGCACCTTTGCCACCAAGATCTTCTCGGTGGGCGTGGCGCTGGAAGGCTATGTCGGCATGGACGATCCCTCGGCGAACTCCTCGACGACCGGCGGCAGTTCCCCGTCCGATCCTTCCGCCCCCTTCCTCGGTTCCCAAACCCTCGCCGCTACACCGTACGTCTATCTGATTCCCGTGGGTACCGATGCCATGCGCAGCCCGCCACTGGGGGACCAAAGTGTGATTCGCGTGTGGAATGTGGACGACGTGGCCATTCCACTGCCGTTCAACATCGGCGCCTCCGATTTCTCGAACAAGAAGCTTTATCAGTCTGCAGACTCGCTCACTGAACAACTGTTTGCCATCCGCAAGCACCAGGCCTTCCGTCCGGTGTCCGACACCTCGAAGTTCCCATCGGACAGTGGTCAATTGCTGCCCTCGGACTTCACCAACAGCCGCCTCATCGGCCGTTCGATCTGGAACAGCAAATGGAAACTCGTCATCCCCGGTCACGCCCTCCTGAACGATCCCGACGAAGGCCTCGACCGCTTCATCGAAACCGTGAAAGACATCAAACTCCACTTCGAAACCATCTCCTACTCGGGGCATTGACTAAGGCTTAAGGATGAAGGCTTAAGGCTTAAGAAACATTGAACACACCATGAACCACTGCGACTCAATCCCACCCGAACATCCCAACAGAGTGGCGCCGGTTTTTAACCGGCGAATGCGGATTGAAAATCCGCATCACTGTAAGGCTCTCCTTGTCCTCCTTTCAGCCTTACTCCTTGAGCCTTCAGCCTTAGTCGCCTTCCCCCCCGCCCCCCATCACCTGTTCTACGGCACCGTGCGCAACGAGCAGGGGAACCCGATTGCGGGTGACAACGCCGTGGTGCTGCTGGAGACCCCGGTCGGCGCCATCCTGAGTTCACCGATCATTTCCGGGATTGAGCCGGGTGCGAACTACAAGCTCAAAGTGCCGCTGGACTCGGGCATCACCGCCGATTCCTACCAGCCGACCGCCCTGCGTCCGACCGTGCCCTTCCGCATCAAGGTTCAGATTGGCAGCACGATTTACCTGCCCATTGAAATGGCCGGTGACTTCTCCAAGATGGGGGAACCGAGCGGCGTCACCCGGCTGGATTTGACGCTCGGAGTCGATTCCGACGGGGATGGCCTGCCTGATGCGTGGGAGTTGGCAATGCTGCAGGCTGCGGGAAAGACCAACCTGAGTGAGATCAATCCAGATGATGATACCGATGGCGATGGCCTGAGCAATCTGCAGGAATACATTTCCGGCAGTTATGCCTATGACAGCAAGAGTGGATTCTCGTTGACGGTGGCCGGTTTCAAGGAGGGGCAACCGTTGTTGGAGTTCCTCGCCATTCGTGGGCGGACCTACACCGTTCAGGGATCGGCCAATCTAAACGCCTGGCAGAACGTCCGATTCCGCGTCCCGGCCGAAGGAGATGATGCAGGTGTCCAGGGGAGTTATCAGGCGGGTGACTCCCGCAATCTGAGAATTGAAGTGACGCCCGAGGACGGCCAACCGCAGTTCAAGTTTTTCCGGCTCATCGTGCAGTAAACCCGCATCATCCTGATGCATTTCCTCAACCATATCTACTTACGCTCCGGCAATCGCCTGGGATGTTGCCTGGCAATACTGTTGTTGATGTTCAGCAGTGCGGGCGCGATGGCCCAGATCGAGTCGTTCAGTTCCTTCATCTCGACCGGCACCGATTCGGGCGCCGGTGTTTACCGGATGCAGGCCAGTTTGCATGCCGCGTTGAGTCCAGCCGAGGCGAACTCCGCCAGCTATTCGAGTCGCTCCGGCCGCACCGTCACGTTCAACAACGCGCCGACGTTGAATGAGACGCGGGTGGCGTTGACCGGTCGCCCCGATGATCTGCAAACCCTTTCGGTCGCATCGTTGTCGTCCGCGACCAGTGCAGCCGATGTGGACGGTGATCCACTTGTGTTTCGCATTCAACCCAACCACGGTATCCTGAAGCAGGATGGCCAGATGGTTGCCAACGCGAACTTGAGTGGAACGCGCACAGCGACGTGGACGCCGCCGGCTCCGGTCGGCGGGCTCGGGGTGTTGTTGACCGGAACGGTATCGGACGACGCCGGCGCGGCGGCCGGGCCATTGGAGTTTCGTGGCCAGTTCGTCCCGATCATCTGCCTGCATTCCCGGCCTATCAACCTCGCCAGCGCCGCGGGTGCGGCAAATATCTCGATGATCACCGATGGCAGCCTGCCGATGCAGCACTCCTGGTACAAGGACGGCGTGCGGTTGCCCGGCTTTGCCTCGCCGCATCTGTTCCTCGGACCAATCAACCGGCTGAATTCAGGGAACTACACGATGGTTGTGACCAACGCGTATGGGCAGACGACGAGCAGCAACGTGTTTCTCAAGGTCGTCGTGCCACAGCAGATGGCCTTACCCGAGGCCAATCCGGGCGGCGGAATCCGTTTCAGCTTTGGTGATTTCAACGGCAACCCACTCAGCGAGACAAACCTGGGCGAGTTCAGGATCCAATGGTCCACCAACCTGATGATCTGGCGGGATATTGCAAACGCCGGCATCTCGGTGCAAAACGGCAAAGTTTTGGTTGAAGATGTGGGAGCAACCGGGCCACGTTTCTATCGGGTATTGAGTCAATGATTTTCGTTGGACAAAAACGGATTCGACAAGTCGCCGTGATCGTGACGCTGATGATGACCCTGTCGGCGAAAGCGGATTATCAGATCCTTTTCAACACGTTCAACGCCGGATTCAGCAATCCGGTTTTCGCCTCGGATGGTTCGACCCGCCTGATTGGTTCGGATGGATTTGTCGGGCAGCTCTATGTGGGAACGAGCGCGCAAGGATTGTTTGCCACAGACAGTCCGGTTCCGTTTCAGAGTGGGTCTGCGGGCGCGGGCTTCATTGCCGGAAGTCTCACGCTGCCAATCCGGGATTCAGGAGTCACAGCCGACACCATTGGATTTTATCAACTGCGAGTCTGGAACTCACAGGACGGGGCACGATTTGAAGACGCCTTTTCCCGCATTGGAGCCCGAGTGGGGCAATCGACTATACAGCAAATTCTGCTGAAGGGCTACGACCCGCTGCGCGATCTGGCCCCCACGGCGGGATTACCCTCCGCCAACCTTCATTCATCGTTCGACCTGTACGTCGTTCCCGAACCATCAACCCTGTATGTTATGCTTATTGCCGGGACATCGCTTGCGCTCAGTCGCAGGCGTCGCTTTTGGTTCAGTTGAAACATGGGCGATTATCGCATGGCGAATATCGGACAATGGAACACCTTGACGGTTGTGGAGCAAACGGCTCGCGGGCTTTTGCTGGATGGCGGCGAGCACGGTCAGATATTCGCCCCCAGTCGCTATGTGCCGGATTCGGCGCAACCGGGTGAGAAATTCAAGGTGTTTGTGTATCTGGATTCTGAAGATCGGCTTATCGCCACGACCGAGCAGCCGTTGGCACAGGTCGGCGAGTTCGCGTTTCTCAAAGTCGTGAGCTTGAACCCCAGGATTGGGGCGTTTCTTGACTGGGGCCTGGCGAAAGATTTGCTCCTTCCTTTTGCTGAACAATTGGGGCGGGTACGAATTGGCCAACAAGTGGTCGTGGCGATTCAGATCGACGATCGTTCCAAGCGGATTGTCGCTTCGATGCGGACGCATTGCCATTTGGATTCGTCGCCACCGCTTTACGACAATGGACAGGTGGTTCACCTGCTCATCGCCGGACAAACGCCGCTCGGATTCAACGCCATTGTGAACCAACGGCACATGGGTTTGCTCTATCATTCGGAACTGTCGCTGCCATTGGAAATTGGCCAAACGGTTGAGGGTTATGTCCGGCAGGTGCGCGAGGATGGCAAGATTGATCTGAGTTTGAACCAGGCGGGCTATGGACGGGTCACGAAGTTGACGGACGACATCATTGAGGCCCTGCGCAATAGCAATGGATTTCTCCGAGTCGGCGACAAAAGTCCGCCTGAGAAAATCCGGCATCTGTTCGGCACCAGTAAAAAGGCGTTCAAGCAAGCCGTCGGCGCCCTCTACCGCCAACGCCGCATTCAGTTCGACGGAGAAGGCATCCGGCTGGTGGGAAAATTGTCCAATGAGTGATACGGCAACAGGTGCTGGATCAGGCAAGAATTGATACAGTTAATAGGGCGTCGCATCGCCGTTATAATTGGTTGGAGGTCACGCTTTACCCATCGCAGCAACATCCGTAACCTGTCGGCAATTCACTTCATGAACACACTCCGAACGATTGCGCGGATAGTAAGCCTCGGTGGCATGCTTTCGATTTCGATCACGGTTATTGCCGCGCCGGATTATCAACAGACAGTGCTGGAATGGGTTTACCCGGCCGGCGGTCAACGCGGGACTACCGTCCAGGTGGAACTGGGCGGTGCCAAGGGAACGCTCAAAGGAGCCACTGGAATTGTCGTGGATGGTCCGCCTGGAATCACGGTTTCCGACGTGAAGGCTGACGCCAAGGGCGTGCTCCGGGCTACTTTTCGCATTGCGGCGGATGCTGTTCCGGGCCGGCGCATGGTGCGCGCTCGTGGCGGGGTCACCGGATTGACGAACTTTCGGCTGTTCTTTGTGGGGCCGATTCCTGAATACGTCGAGGCGAAGGATAACAACACGCCGAAGACCGCGGAGGAGATTCAGTTGCCAGTGGTCGTTAATGGCCGCGTCAATCCGGTGCTGGATCAGGACTGCTTCCGGTTCAATGCGCGCAAAGGTCAAAAGCTGGTGGCGGCGGTGCTGTGTCACTGGTTGGATGCCATCGGATACGACCGGGCGAACATGGGATTTGCGGACGCCAGTCTGGAGGTATTGAACGCGCAGGGACGCGTCGTTGCGCAGGCCGGCGACACGCTCGGCTTCGATCCGCTGGTTCAATTCACCGTGCCTGACGACGGCGACTACACGGTGCGCGTAAGCGGGATGGGGTACAAAGGGTTCCCACAAATGGTCTATCGATTGACGGTGGGGGAAGTGCCCTATCCCACGGCAATTTTTCCCGCCGGCGGAAAACGCGGTGAAACGATCGAGATCCAGTTCTCCGGTCCGAATGTGCCGCCCGGAACGCGGCGGAAGATTAAGATTTCCAATGATTCGTTTCCCGTTCAGTACGTGAGTGTGGCTGGCGAGTTCGGCGGTGTCAGCGAAGTGCCTCTGATTCGCGACGACCTGCCGCAGCGGCCGCAACTTGAACGCATCGCCGCGAGAGAAAAGGCGGTGTCCATCGTCCCTCCCCTGACCATCAACGGGCGGTTCGATGCACTCGGAGACGACGACTGGTTCCGGTTGCCGCTCGCCGCGAAACAGCAGGTCACTCTTGAAATCATGGCACAGCGTCATCTCCGCGCCCCAGTGGATACGCTGTTGGAAGTTTACGATTCCGCCGGGAAATCGGTGGCTGCAAATGATGACGGCGCATTGTTTGGCGGCGAATGTACTCATGATTTTTTCGCCTTCGACAGTCGTCTCGAATTCACCGCCAAAACGGCCGGCGATTACTTCGTGCGCGTCAGTGAGCAGACGGGCGCTATCGGCGCCCGGGCGGTTTACCGCCTTTCCGTGTTCGACACCGTGCCGGATTTCCGGCTGTTTCAATGGCCGGATGCCGTGCCGATTTGGGGTCCCGGATCGAGCACTGGTTTTCCGGTTGAATCGCATCGCCTGGGCGGCTTGAAAGAGGATATCGAGTTGATTGTCGAGGGATTGCCAAAGGGCTGGACCGGCAGTGTCATCGCCGCGAGCAACAATGATTACCGGTCGCCGGTCAAATCGTTCGGCCAGAAATCACTACTGACCATCACCGCGCCAACCAATGCCACTCCCGGCGCGCTGGCTGAATTTCGTGTCGTTGGTCGTTGCCGGGTCGGTGAGCGGGAAATCATCCACGAGGCGCAATGTCTGACGCATTACATGTGGCAGGAACCCAACCGTTTTCGCTACAGCCCCATCGCGCGCGCCGCCATCGCGCAGCAGCATCCCTTTCGCTTGCTGGCGGAAGCACGGGAAATCACAGCCAAACCCGGCGGTACTGTGGAGATACCAATTCGCATCGAGGCAACAGGTGAAAAGGCGCTTGATTCACTGCGCGTCTCAGTCAATCGCGCCCGGGCGCACTTTGTCTGCTCGGTCGGGCCGCAGATTTCGCTCAAAGGAATCGGTTCATTTCACAAGGTGGGGTTGACTCTTCCCGCCGATTACAAACCGGGAGTCTATTCCATCCTCGTCTCCGATGCCTGGTCGAGTGAGTTACGCAAGGGGCTTCCGGGTCCCTGCACTCCGCTCATCCGGTTGATTGTGAAGGAGTAAATCGGCGCATTCCTTCGGCGTGGATATCGCCTCAACTATAGATCTCGCGAATCGGTTTCCCGTTGTTCGTCGTGAGAACGGGGCGGTTGGCCGTACTCAGATATTCCTTTTGGTAATCCACGCCCAGGAGGTCGTAGATCGTCGCTGCCAAATCGTGCGGGCTGTGGGTCCGGCCAACTACATTGGCGCATTGTGCGTCGGTGCGGCCGATGATTTCACCCATGCGCACCCCCGCGCCGCTGAAGTTGAGGTTGTTGACCTTCGGGTAATGATCGCGTCCGGCCTGGCCGTTCACCTTCGGCGTGCGGCCAAATTCGCCCATGCAAATCACGAGAGTCTCTTCGAGCATGCCGCGCTGCTCTAAATCCTCCAGCAGGGCCGAATAGGCCACGTCGATTTTCGGAAGCAATTCATTCTTCAACCGACTGAAATTCTTGTCATGGGTGTCGTAGCCATTGAATTGCACGGTCACAAAGCGCACACCGGATTCCACCAACCGACGCGCGAGCAGCGTCGCCTGGCCTTCCTCAAACCGGCCGTAACTATCGCGCAGTTTCTCCGGTTCCTGATCAATACGAAACGCCTTTTTCGCCGCCGGCGCCGTCATCAGGTCGAAGGCCTGGGAATAAAACTGGTTGCGGTCGAACACGGAGCCCGCGCTGCGATCCCGAACTCGTTGCAGGTCATCGACGGCTTCCAGCATCGATCGGCGGCGGTCGAAACGCGAGCGCCCGATGGCATCGGCAATCGCCACGTTCTTTACGCGGAAATCCGGCTTGCTGAATCCGTCCCTGATGCGCAGCGGATCGAATGCCGAACCGATGAATCCCGCGTGATGATATTTAATTGAACCGCACAGTTCCGCAAATGGAGGCAGGCCGCTCCGCCAGCCTTGCTGTTCGGAGACTACCGAACCGAAGCACGGATGGATCGTCGCGCCGACCGGATTGGCGTTGGGATCAGGAAGCTGTGGCCAGCCAGTCAACATTTCGTGGCACGCCTCGGCATGCTGCGAACCCGCATGCACCACGGTGCGCAACTGACAGATGCGATTCATCCTGCGCGCGACCTTCGGCAGATGTTCGCACACTGACATTCCCGGGATGTTCGTGGAGATGGGTTTGAACTCACCGCGGATACCGTCCGGCGCGTCCGGTTTCATGTCGAATGTGTCCACGGTACTGATGCCGCCGTCCAGCCAGAGGAGGATGCAGCTCTTTGCGCGTGGCGTCTTGCCGGGTGCGCTGGCACGCAGTAGTTGGGGCAGCGCCATGCCGAAGAAGGGCAGAGAGCCGACCCGGAGAAAGGTGCGGCGATTGACTCCGTCACACTTCGGGTTCCACTGGTTGCTGATGAAGTCCAACATGGTTGATCAGTGTTGATACACGAATTTCGACGAATTCAACAAGGCCCAAAGTAAGTCCTGAAATCCCTCTTCCCGCGACGGTGCCCGGGCCAACTCGCGTTTCACCCGATCCATCTCGACGGGCGATGGTGGTCGTGAAAGCGTCAACAGATAGAGTGTTTCGACAATTTGTTCATCGGATTTTCTACCAGCCAGCAGGGCCGTGAGTCGGCCTGAGTTGTGGATGATCTTCTGATTAACACTGTCGCTGTTGAGCAGTTGTAACGCCTGCGCCAGATCCGGGGCATTTGAACTGGCGCACTCGCACGGACTGGCCCGCTCCGAACGACCAAAGGCGCTGAGGAATTCAGAGCGAATCTTTGGGTCTGGCAACTGCACGGCTCGGCGACCCAACGGCGCACCCTCGTATTGCTCCGGCACGCCGGTTGCCTGGTCAATCGCATCGGCGAGCACCTGGGCGGACAGTCTTTGATAGCGGCTGTGGGTGTAGAATTTGCCTTCAGCGTCGCGCCGGGGCGCCACTTCGGACGCCAGTTGATACACGCGAGAGTTGCAAATCAGACGGATGAGGTGTTTTACGTCGTAACCGTGATTCACGAAATCGTTTGCCAGCGCATTCAGCAGGGCGGGGATGGAAGCTGGATTTGATCCGCGCAGATCATCCACCGGTTCGATCAATCCGCGCCCCATCATATACGACCAGTAACGGTTGGCCCAATTCCGGGCGAAGAAAGGATTTTCTTTCGCGGTTATCCAGGCGGCGAGATGCTCGCGAATATCGTTTGCTGCCGCTTTTTCATCCAGTTCCGTGCCGAATGCCCGGGGTTCCATTCGCATCACGGGTCGCATCGCCTTGGTGGGTTTTGCGGAAACGCCAATCAATCTCGCGCCCCCGAATCGCCCACCGTCGCCATTGTCTTTCTTGGTGATGCGTGCGAAGTAGTTTGCCAGTCCGAAATAGTCCGCTCGCTTCCAGATTTCCAGGGGATGATCGTGGCAGCGGGCACACTGCATTCGTACGCCAAGAAATACCTGCGCGGTGGTTTCGGCAAGTTCCTCCGGTTTCCCATCGACAAAGTAATAGCCCACCGCGCCACTGGAATAGAGATCGCCGCGAGCAGTAATCAACTCACGGGTCATTTGATCCACGGGTTTGTTTTCGCGAATAGCGCGGGCCAGCCAGTCGTGAAAACTCCACATGCCTTTATCACCAAGAAATCGGCGATGCACTCGTAGCAGGTCACCCCATTTCAATGTCCAAAAATCTACATACTCCGGTCGAGTCAGAAGCGAATCCACCAGCAGGGAGCGTTTTTGCGGATTCTCAGAAGCAACGAAGTCCTGAATTTCATCAGGCGTCGGCAGAGTGCCGATTACATTCAGGTTAATTCGTCGGAGAAATTCGTAGTCATCTGCAATCGGTGCCGGCGTTACGCCCATTTTCTCCCACTCCTTGACAATCAACTCGTCGATGAAATTCAGCGGCTCAAAGCCCACAATCTTCTTCGTCTTTCCGTATGGCACACTTACCGGAACGGCCTCGTTGCGTCCCAGATATTGAACGGTCACAGAGGTTCTTCCAGGATTGGTTCCTCGAATGGTTCCATCGCTCGCCACTTCCGCGACCGCGCTTTCCCTCACGTCGTAAACTGCCCATTCGGTCACGTTCTGCACCAGACCGTCGGACCAATGCGCCGTCACCTTAAGGCGAGTGGAACCTTTTGGTTGCAACCGGACTTCGGATGGTGAAATCTCCAGCCGTTCGACTCGACCTTTGTCAGCAGTCATCGGATTCACACCCTGAGCGATCCACTGGCGAAAAATGTGATATGCCGGTGAATTCGCGATCAATCGATGTCCACCTTCGTGTGGGACGCGGGTGGTCGGCTTGAGGAGCATTAGACTGCGATCCGCCGCGGCTGGGTTTACCCGACGCGATCGGTTTTGTTGAACCAATCCCTCGTAGTCGATTGCCGGATCACTGCCCCAGAGAGAAAGTCTCAGACCACCCCGACCGGAAAACGAGCCATGGCATTTCCCGGCGCTGCAACCGAGCTTCTGAATCGCCGGCATAACTTCGCGTTTGAAGCTGATCTCTTCTCCTTCCCCCAATTGCCTCACAACCATCTCCGCGCCCGACCTGTGCGCCCCGGCGATCCCGAGCAGGATGGACAATATCAGGCCAGTAGATAGACGAAGATTCATTAAGAGGCAGGATTTGAAACGAGCATGCCTCATTGTATTCATCTGCCACTCATCAAACAACAGTGAAACGCCGATGGGAGATGACGCGATGACGCAACATGCCCTCGAATTAAGTGAAGGGCGATTGCTGAAAAATGCGTAACTTCGTCTGCTTTCTTGGCTGATTTCGCGCTCGGGCATCCCGGATTATTCTTCGCGTCCTTTGAGCTGTTTCGGTAACTGGGATTGTCCGCGCTTTCGAGTTCCGCGGTTCGAGCTTGAGAACGGCGCTCAGCATGCCAAACTCCTGCCATGAAACATTGCTTTTCTCAGGATCGCCTGGTCAACCGAATTGCCGGTTTTGCGGTGATGGCCTTCGTTTGCCTCTCCGCCACCACCGGACAGGGCGCGAAAAAGGGCGGGCATCCGAACACGAGCGAGTGGATCAATCTGTTCGACGCGAAACTTTCCAACGCCCTTGGCGCAGAGGATTGGAAAGTGAAAGACGGTGTGCTGGTGGCCAAGACCCATCATACACTTTGGACCAGGGAGTCTTACGGCAACTTCGTGCTCGATCTGGAATTCAAAGTGGCGAAGGAATCCAACAGTGGTGTCTTTCTGCGGGCGGGTGACATGAAGAAAGTTTTGTCGGCATTGGAAATTCAGGTCCACGAATCCAAGGATGGCAGCAAGTACGGGATGGTAGGCGCCATTTATGACGCGCTGCCTCCATCCGAAAGCATGGCCAAACCAGTGGGAGAATGGAATCACTTCACGATTACCTGCGATGGAAGTCAGGTAATGGTGGTGTTCAATGGCAAAATCGTGATTGACGCGGATTTGAATGATTGGCCCGAGAAAGGCAAAAATCCCGATGGCACTCCCAACAAGTTTCCAGTGGCGTTGAAAGATTTTTCACGGATCGGCCCGATCGGTTTTCAGGGACTCCATGGTAAAGCACAGGCGCCGGTGTGGTATCGGAATCTGAAGATCAAGCCCCTGAAATAAGCTGAATCCAAATTGGCCAGATCACACTACCCTTGCCATGCCCAACTCTTTCCTTCATGGCAGGCCACGCTTGACTTGCGAGCGAAGCGAATAAAACTGGCCGCTGTTCATCGAAGCTTTATCCCATGAGAAAAAAACTACTCCACACACTCTTTGCCACGACATTGGTTGTATTCGTCGGTTGTTCAAATCCGGCCGACAATGTTCCCGAGGCCGAAGTTGCCGAACCTGCAAAAGCAGTACCCATCGCAACGGTCAGCAAGAGTGAACCGACCGTCGCACCGGTTGCGGCCAAGTCGTACGTAATCGGCGGTGATTCAAAAATAGATTTTGTGGGCTCAAAAGCCATTGGTGGCGAACAGCCCGGGGGCTTTAAGAAATTCGTCGGGCAGTTGAATGTTCAAGAGGGCCAGCTCCTTGCCTCGGGCAGCAAAATCGTTATCGATATGAAATCCCTTTGGACAAATACCGAAAAATTGACGGGCCATCTCAAGCATCAGGATTTCTTCAACGTGGAGAAAATCCCCACCAGCACCTTTGCTGCGACTAAAATCGAATCCATCGACGGCAAACAGAAAATCACGGGAGATCTCACGATGCACGGTATCACCAAGTCGATCTCCTTCCCTGCCGAGATTGCCGTCGCGGACGATACTGTCGCCCTGAAGGCTGAGTTTTTCATCAATCGGTTTGATTTCGAGATGAAATATCCGGGGCAAGCCGACAACCTGATTCGAAAGGAAGTTGTGCTCTCTCTGAATGTCAAAGCCACTCCTGGCGAGGCCGATTTTAGCTCGCTCGAGAAAAGTGCCGGCAATCAGTAACCGGCGGAGGGAACGTTCAACGCTTTTCAAAATCACTGGCGGCAGTAAATCCGGCCATGCTGAAAGATTGGCTTGCTCCGGCATTGAACGCCTACCCGGAGGTTTACGCGCGGAGGTCGTTACTTTATTTTTCAGATTGCCTCCCCACTTATCTGGATTCGCAGAGCGCAGAATTCAACGATTCTCGGCTTGTTGATTCGTCACGAATGCCTTCTTCTGTGCCGAGCGGATTTTAATATGAAACCACGGACTAAACTGGCCGAGTCGAAAACTCCGGATGGCGGGATGATGGCACT
>CALBIE010000810.1 GCA_937893495.1 uncultured Verrucomicrobiales bacterium
AGCTGACTTATCTGATAGAGCTGATCGAGCAGGCCATGGGCACAAAGGCGAACATCGATCGCCAGCCACTTCAACCAGGAGATGTGCCCATTACGTACGCCGAT
The DNA here is from genome assembly GCA_937893495.1 of uncultured Verrucomicrobiales bacterium. GTDB lineage: Bacteria > Verrucomicrobiota > Verrucomicrobiia > Limisphaerales > JAYPXF01 > CALBIE01. The sequence goes on from CALBIE010000810.1 coordinate 105, forward strand.
ATTTCCCGAGCCAGAGAGAAACTTGGCTATCACCCGGAAGTGAAGATCGAACAGGGCATCCCCCGCTTTGTCGAATGGTTTAAGTCAATCGAACCATGATGATGAGTTGAGTTTGCGGACGGAAACGGCTACCGTTGTCACCGTTGATTATGACTGCCACTGAAATAACCACTCATATCCGTGTGGATGCCAAGGGAGTAGCCTGGGTGGACGAAACCAACACGAAGGTCGTTGAAATCGTTCTGGATTGGATTGCCCACGGTTCGAGTCCGGAAGAGATCCATTACCAACATCCGCACTTGTCCCTTTCGCAGATTCACGCCGCGTTTGCCTACTATTATGACCATCAGCCCGAACTGGATGTCGATCTTGAACGGCGCTTCAATCTGGCCGAATCCTGCCGTGCCCGAAGCGGCGTGTCGCCCATCGTGCAAAAGCTTCGCGCACTCGGAAAACTTGAATGAGCGTAGGCTTCTACATGGATGTTCATGTCAGACGTCAGGTAACTCAGACACTGCGAAATATGGCCATCGACGTTCTGACAGCCCAGGAGGACGACACTACGACACTTTCCGACCCGGAATTATTGGATCGCGCCAGCCTTCTTCAGCGGGTTTTGTTCAGTCAGGACACGGACCTCCTTGTGGAGGCCGCTGACCGCCAACGCAATGGCCTGCCATTCTTTGGCGTGGTTTACTGCCATCAAACGTTTGTCCCGGTGTCTAGATGCATTAGCAACCTCGCGTTGATTGCGAAATGCACCGCTCCCGATGAGTGGACCGGCCGAGTTGAATTTCTACCACTGAAATAATCCAGGACATGTTGCCGGTCGAAAAATTTCTTTCCGAACTCATCGCACTTCCCAGTGTGAACCCGATGTTTCCGGTCGCGAACGCAGACTGGACCGGGGAACAAAGGGTCGCTGATTTTCTGGCGCATCAGGCGGATCGACTGGGTTTGGAAGTGCAGATCCAACGGGTGCATAAAGGCCGTTCCAACGTTTTGCTTCGGCTGGTGCCACCGGGCGGGAAAGCCCAACGACGCGTTCTCCTGGTGCCTCACATGGATACCGTGACGGTATCAGGCGAAAGACATTTCAAACCGGTAAAGAAGAACGGCCGCCTTTACGGACGCGGTGCCTGCGACACCAAGGGAAGCATTGCCGCCATGTTCGGCGCGCTCGGCGGGATTGCATTGAAAGGACCTCGACCGAAGCAGACTGAAATCATCCTCGCCGCGATGGTCGATGAAGAATGCGGGCAGACGGGCTCACGACGACTGGCCAAATCCCGTATGAAAGCTGATCTCGCCATTGTTGGCGAACCGACGATGAACAAACTCGTCACTGCGCACAAAGGCGACTTCTGGCTTCTACTGGAGACGCGGGGCAAGGCCGCTCATGGCAGCAAACCGGAACTGGGTAAGAATGCCATTCACGAAATGGCGCGCGTCGTTGACCTCCTGGAAACACGCTATGCTGCGGACCTGCACAAACGCCGCCATCCCCTGCCCGGTCACGCGACCGTCACCGTGGGACTGATTCGCGGCGGTCAGCAACCCAACATCGTGCCCGACGAATGCGCCATTCGTATCGACCGGCGAACACTTCCCGGCGAAACGCGGGCATCGATCGAGAAGGAACTCAATTCACTTTTCCGGAAACAGAAACTCAAAGTGACGATCAGCGATGCCAAGACTGATCTGTGTTGGGCACTGGAGACCAATGCCGATTTACCGCTGGTCAAAGATTTCATGGGCCGTCTTCGGCAGAAAAAGCCGCTGGGAGTGGATTACTTCTGCGACGCCGCTGTCCTCGCCAACGGAGGTATTCCGAGCGTCGTCTATGGCCCCGGCGATATCGCGCAGGCACACACGGAGGATGAGTGGATTTCGCTCCAATCACTTGAAAAGGCCGTGGATCAACTTGGGCAGTTTCTTTGCACTCTTCCATGAGCGACCACTCGGATAAAAAGAAAGGGGAAAACGCAAATCCCAGCAAACCGGCTTGGGAAGTAACCAATATTTCGAAAGGAAAAGTACCGGCCAAGTTTATACATACAACGAGCACCGAAACTGAGAATTCTTCCATTCTCGCCGTTCCAATTGTCAACAGCCACAAAATATCAACCATTATTGCGACGCGTCCGGATGGCACGAAACCGATCGCACAAGCGAAAGCACTAGAATTGAGATATCCGGCTGAAAAATATGAAATTATTATTGCTCGTGGCAAACAACCATCGGTTCAGCGAAACCGAGCTTTGCAAAACTCCAGTGGAGACCTGATTTACTTTCTGGACGACGATTCGCTTCCATCAGCGGAGAATCTTTTGCGTGCGGCAGTTCATTTCGCGCCACTTGACGTGCAGATTGTTGGCGGCCCAAACCTTTGCCCGACGGAAGCCCCGTCGTTGGAACAAGCCTTCGCCGCCGCGATGGGCAACAAACTCGCCTTCGGACCCAGCGCGGCGCGCTACCGTCAGATCGGCAAAATTCGCGAAACCAGCGAGAAGGAACTCATCCTTTGCAATATGATGGTGCGTAAATCTACTCTGCTGAAACATGGCGGATTCGACGAAGCGCTCTATCCCAATGAGGAGAACGCTCTGATGGATGACATCCAAAAAGCGGGCGGCAAACTGATTTATGATCCGGACTTCGTGGTTTATCGGCGACCGCGCGGTTCACTGGGCGCCTTCATCAAGATGCTCATGAACTACGGACGAGGACGTGCGGAACAATTCCGACTGCACCCGACCTTTGGTTCAGCCGCCAACTTTGTCCCACCGCTATTCTGTGCCTATCTTCTGAGCCTGCCGTTCCTGCCGCAATGGGGCTTCGTCCCATTGGCGCTCTACGCACTCATCGTGGCGCTACAGATATTCAGCCCCGGTGTGGTCGCCCGCTGCCATCTCGTGCTGCCGTTGATCACCATCTGCCACATCTTTTATGGCCTCGGTTTCTGGCGCGGCTTGTTCACGCGACTGAAACCCAAAGATAAGCCTTCCAACATCGAGGTGACTCTGGAAACCATTTCGCCCGCATGAGACACTGCATCCGCAACCATTCCGTAGCGCAGGCATCCTGCCTGCACGGGGCACCTGCGGCAAACCGCGATTACGTCCAATACCGGCGACCGTCACCCAAACCCAATGCAGGCGGGACGCCTGCGCTACAAACCGCATGAGCGAAGAGTCCAAAGCCTCTTTCTTTCGCCAGAGCGGGTGGATGATGATTTCCGCCTTCATCATGGGCGTCTGCATGTGGGGAATTCATCCGCTGGTATCGAAGTTTCTTCCGGAAGGCAAATACGGCGTGGTCTTGACATTGCTCCAATTTCTACAACTCATCGCCATTCCCACGCTCGGCCTGCAAACTGTATTCGCTCGTCAGACTTCCGCGGCAGTCACACCAGAGCAACAGCGCAAGTTGGCGGGAAACCTCCGTGGAGTCATGAAAGCCGTTTTCATTCTCTGGCTCATTCTGGTCGGTGTCGTTTTTGTCTATCAGAAAGACCTGTCCGCCGCCTGGAAATTATCAAATCCCACCGCGCTTTGGGTAACCGTTATCGCGGCGCTGCTTTACCTGTGGTGGCCGATCCTGATGGGCGTCGTTCAGGGCCGGCAGAACTTCCTTTGGTACGGGTGGGCATCCATCGGCAACGGATTAGGGCGCGTAGTGGTCGTCGCCATTGCGATCTTCATCTTCAGTGGTTGGACTGCGGGTGTCATGGCTGGCGTCTGGTTCGGATTGGCGTTGAGCTCGGTCATCTGTTTCTGGGTTGCCCGCGATTTGTTTCAGGGCCCGGCCGAACCAATCATCTGGAAGGAAGCGTTCCGCGAGTTCATCCCGCTCATTTGTTTTGTGGGAGTCTCACAGCTTCTTCTGAGTCTGGACATGTCCATCGTGCAAAGCCGATGCCCCAAGGGAACCACCGACGCTTACGGAGCCGCCGGAACAGTCGCCCGTTCGCTCGTGACGTTTACCGGCCCCATTGCCGCAGTCATGTTTCCAAAGCTGGTCCGGAGCCGGGCACTCTCAACGCGATCCAACGTGCTGGGCATTACTTTGATGAGTACCGGACTGGTTGTCATCGCCGGCGCGCTCGCCGTCACATTGCTGACCGATTTGGTCATCAAATTCGGCTTCAAGCCGGGTTACAAAGACATCGCTCCGATTATGCAATTGTTCGCCTGGTGCATGCTGCCGCTCACGCTGACCAATGTCCTCATTTTCAATCTCATCGGCAAATGCTGCTATCGCGCGATTCCCTGGCTGATGCTGATTGCCGGCGGTTATGCGATCACTTTATGGACACAGGTTCCACACCTTCAAGCGGGTGCCGACACGGAGCCCGTTTTCCGCCAGGTCGTCCAAACCCTGGGTGTTTTCAATCTCGCCGCGCTCGCAACTGCCGGATGGTTCTCCTGGGCCATCGAAAAGCGGGAATGCATCCCCTCGGCACACAGCCAGTCTGTTGAGGGTTCGTAATCGGAAATTCTCAAGGGCTAAAACGTTTTGATGAACGGCAAACCATTGCACTTTTAACAGATTCCAACCCGAATATTTCACCCTCGCGCGAGGCACAAAAAGGGTACCGCCAGGAACGCGCCCGCATTAACTACTGCAAGTGCCGGACCGCCCGCCCGGAGCGCCGATTTGTAATCGGCTTAACGCGCCCGCTTCGCCAGGACGGTGCCATTTGTCCATGACCCACTTTGTTTCATTCCCACGCCGTAAGCCGGCTGCAAGCCGGCGCTCCGCCATTCCGGAGTACCGGCACGTCCCCGGTTTAGCGAGAACTTCGCGGCACTCGCAAAAATGGACCACCGAGACGGCGACACAATGGTCGCCTTCTATCCGATCAACCACAGTCAATGCGATCGCGCGGCTATTTCTTCTTCTTTTTCTTTTTCGTCGAAGGGCGCGACACCGCTTTCACCTGCTGCTCGGTTGGCTTCCCCTTCAAAAAACCGGCTTCGACCAGGAATTGATCCATCTTGCGAATCGTATCCAGAAAAATCTCGGTTCCTCCTTTGCTCTCATTAAAGAATCCGTGGGCTTGTCCTTCGTACAGGTGCAATTCGCTCTTGATGCCGGCTTCACGCATGTCATCCCGGAATTTCTCGGCCGTCTTCACGGGAATCAATGAATCTTTGGTTCCCAGAAAGACAACGGCCGGCGAATCATCTTTGGTGATGTTGTGCGCGGGCGAAAACTTCTCCCAATAATCCTTCACCCGATCGTGTCCGTAGCCTCCCGGACCATTGTCATAAACCGGATTAAACAACACGAGCGCGTTTGCCTTGGACGAAATCGACTGAGCATCTTTCGGATCCTCGAATCCATCCACGAAACCCGTCGTGGCCGCAACGTGGCCGCCGGCCGAACCGCCGCCGGCCGCGATCCATTTGGGATCGATACCGAGACGGTTCGCGTTCTGGCGGATGTAACGCACTGCCGATTTTCCATCGGCAACGCATTCCTTTGGCGATGTATTCTGCCGACTTTTCACCCGGTAATCCGCTGTGATGGCCACCATTCCCCGCGCTGCCAGATAACGGCAATGCTGCTCGAACTGTCCCGGAGTCCCACCATTCCAGCCGCCGCCGAAGAAGAACATAATGGCCGGACGTTTGTCTTTCCCGGGCCGATGGTCATCGGGGTTGAAGATATACAGCTTCAGTTCATCGTCCGAGGCGACCTTGTAGGTTTCGACCTTTGCGCAGTCGAAACTGACGGCGGCGGGTGCCGCTTCCAGTTGAAACGATGCGGCGGCGATGATTGCGGGTATCAGAATTCTCATATTGAAATTTGGAATTTGAGGCTTCATTGGATTTTGGAGCTTGAGGTTTGGCGTTTCTTCACGTTCGAGCGTTTCCACTTTGGCGAGAATGGCTATTTCTTCTTTCCTTTACCCTTCGCTTTCGACGCGTCTGGATGCTTGGGCGCGCCGCCAAGGTATTTGGTGTCATCAAAAACTTCCTGCCCCTTCCCGGCGATGCGTGGATCCTCCGTCGCTTCGAGCTCCGCGGTCAATCGACGGTTCAATTCCTTCACCTTCGCCACGTATTCCGCCCGATCGGCCACGTTATGCAATTGGTCCGGGTCCTTCTTCAAATCATACAATTCGAATTCCGGCCGCTTGCCAAAGGCGAGTTCGTATTTGAAACGGTGTTCCTCGTCCTTGTCCTTGTTTTCCACCATGTAGGTCTTGGTCGGTCCGTTGTCACAATCCCCTAGCCAGGCTCCGGGAATGAACGCGCTTTGCCAGTTCGGCGTTCCGGCCGGCCACCGGTCGGGGCGGAAATTTCGAATCAAAAGAAAACCATCGGTGCGAATCGCGCGCATGGGCGTCCCACCGCCATCCGGCGCCTCCTGGGCGGCCACGTGTCGCTCCTTGCCCGTAAGCACATGATTGCGCGCGGCATCCACCCGACCCGACTTCTCGGACTTGAACAGGTTCAGCCAGCTTTTCCCGGTCATCGCAGCCGGCGCGTCCAGGCCCGCCGCCTGCAAAAACGTCGGTGCCAGATCGGTTGTGCTGACAAAATCCGTCACGACTCGCCCGGGCGTCCTGATCCCGGCTGGCCAGCGCACCGCCATGGGAACCTGAGCCCCCGAGTCGTAGAGATTTCCTTTGCAGCGCGGAAACGGCATTCCGTGATCACCGGTGACGACGACCATCGTATTTTCAGACAGGCCCTCCCGCTTCAGCAACGCAAGCGCCTGCGCCACATCGTTATCAAAACGTTGCACTTCAAAATAATAATCCGCCACGTCACTTCGAATCGTCGCACTGTCCGGGTAATGAGGAAAGAGCTTGATCCTGCTCAGATCTATTCCGCTGGCCTTGCCGGATCCCAGCTTGTAGCCCCGATGCGGATCGGTGGCGCCGAGCCAGAAACAAAACGGCTTGTCCTTGGGGCGTGCTTTCAAGAATTTACCAAAGTGACCCGAGAAGTTTCCCGCCGGATGCTTTTCCCATCCATCCATCCGCCCCGGCCCATACGACTTGCGCCAGTGCCCGGTGAAATAGCCCGCCGCCTCCAAAAGATGCGGATACGTCCGATGTTTCGGATCGAGAATGCTCCACAGATTTCCGCCGTAACCCAACCGCCAGTGATACTGCCCGGTCAAGATGGCGTTCCGCGACGGCGTGCATGATGGCGATGAAATGTAGGCGTGATTGAAAAGAATGCCCTCCTTCGCCACGCGATCAAACGCCGGAGTTCTTACGACGGGGTCGCCATAAACACCGGCATGCGGCCAGCCCCAATCATCCGCGATGCAGAACAGGATGTTGGGGCGTTTGTCCTCGGCGCTCGACATCAAGCCGGTGCCAAGCAGTCCAACGAAAAGCGTCAATCGAAAAAGGGTCTTCATCATGGTTTGAAAAATGTTGAACCACAATGGATCGGGTCGCCGGACAGCGCACTCAAAAACGAGCCTCAATCGAAGAAAACATCGTGGGCGATATTCGTTCTGTTCAATAAAGCTCACAGCTTGTCCCGGTCAACCAGTGCCCGTAACATGCCAAATCGCCGCATCCGAGATCCGTCGCGAGATCGAAAATCGGAGATAACCTGAAAATTGAGCGGTTGGGAAGCCCACTTATAAAACTGTAGCAGCCGACGTGAGAAGGCTCTGATCTTCTTGAAGTTTGAGCCTCGTTACCTCGGCTGCTACGGGGTTTTGAAATCGCCTCTGGGGTTTGGATTTTCAAGTCCGAGATTGCCCTGAAATAAAACTTGAACTATTTTCGCCGCCCTTTGCGCTCAGGGACCGAGCGCATTGCGAACACTCAAGTGAATGGCATGAATCGATTTACCGCCGGACAGCGTTGGATCAGCGAATCAGAGCCGGAACTCGGCCTCGGCACACTGATGCAGGTTGCCGATGACCGGCTGCAGGTGCTCTTTCCTGCTTCGGGCGAAATGCGATTGTACTCCGTCGAAAGCGCACCGCTGAAACGAGTCCGCTTCAAGGTCGGCGACACAGTCACCACGCATGATAACGAAACCTTCACAGTGACTGAAGTGATCGAGCGCGAGGGCCTCATCACCTATCTCGGTGAAGCACACGAACTACCCGAAGCGCAACTCAGCGACAACATCAGTTTTACCGGCCCGGAAGACCGGCTGTTGCGGGGGCGGGTCGATGATCATCAGGAATACCAACTCCGGCAGCGAACACTTCATCATCTCCATCAATATCGGAAATCCGAGATTCGTGGATTCGGCGGGGGGCGAATCGATCTTATTCCCCATCAACTCTACATCGCCCACGAAGTCAGTTCACGCCAGGCGCCCCGCGTGCTCCTGTCCGACGAGGTGGGTCTGGGAAAAACCATCGAGGCCTGTCTCATTGTACATCGATTGCTGTTGAGCGGACGCCTTTCGAGGCTGCTCGTGCTGGTGCCCGATTCGCTCGTGCATCAATGGTTCGTGGAGATGCTCCGCAAGTTCAATCTCTGGTTGAACATCTTTGACGAGGAACGTTGCGCCGCCATTGATCACGGCACGGCGGACACGAACCCATTTCTTGATGACCAACTCATTCTGTGCAGCATTGATTTTCTTGCGAATTCGGAAAAGCGGGCGCAGCAGGCCATCGCCGCCGGATGGGACATGCTGGTGGTTGATGAAGCGCACCATCTGCAATGGAGCCCGGAACAACCGAGCCCGGAATACGAACTTGTCGATCAATTGGGACGCCAATCCGAGGGCCTGCTCCTGCTGACCGCCACGCCCGAGCAACTCGGGCCCGAAAGCCATTTTGCCCGACTGCGTCTCCTCGATCCCGACCGATTCAGCGACTTCGAGTCTTTCAAATCCGAAAGCAAAGATTACCAATCCATCGCGGCGATTGTCGAAAAACTGGCCGCCGGAAAAAAGCCGACGAAAAAGGATGCTGAATATCTCGTCAGCCACTTCCCGACGGAACGGGAAAGCATTGGCACGGAGTTGGCGAAGATTGCCCAAGGCGACGATTCCGCCCGCGACACGCTCGTAAACGATCTACTCGATCTTCACGGTCCCGGACGGGTGTTGTTTCGCAACACACGCACGGCCATGAAAGATTTTCCGAAGCGGATTGTGCAGCTTGCGCCAATCGCCGCCGAAACGAATGGCACGGACTGGATAGACAACGTTTCCATGGAATTCGCCGTCGATGCCGGGGACAAAACGCTTTCACTCACTCTGAAACTGGCAAAAGATCCGCGTGTCCACTGGCTGGCGGAAAAACTCAGAGAGCTTGAACCGCGGAAGGTGCTGCTGATCTGCCGGACGAAAGAGAAGGTGATGGCACTGGACCAGGCGATTGCGGTTCATCTCAATCTGAAGACCGCAGTTTTCCACGAAGATTTGTCCCTGATTCAACGAGATCGTAATGCCGCTTGGTTCGCCGAAAAAGAAGGCGCGCGTTTGTTGCTCTGTTCAGAGATTGGCAGCGAGGGGAGAAATTTCCAGTTTGCCCACCACCTGGTTCTATTCGACCTGCCGCTGAACCCGGAACTGCTCGAACAACGCATCGGCAGGCTCGACCGCATCGGGCAGACGGAGGACATTCACGTGCATGTACCTTACCTCACCGGCAGTCCACAGGAAGTGCTGGCGCGCTGGTATCACGAGGGGCTCGACGCCTTCGAAAGCAATATGGTTGGCGGCAATGAGTTGTTGCGGCAGTTTGGACAGCAGGTTCACGACATTGCCTTGGAATATCCCACTCATGTAGCCGATGAATCAACTGAGGAATTTCAGCAACTTCTCGTCGAGACCACGAAATCGCGCCGCGATTTGGTTGAACGATTGGAGAAGGGTCGCGACCGACTGTTGGAAATGAACTCCTTTCGACCTGCGGTCGCTCAAAAATGGGTCGCCGGTATCCAGGCTCAGGATCAGGATGACTCGCTGGAGGAGTTCATGCTGGATGTGTTCGAGAGTTTCGGGGTTCATGCCGAGCAACTCGGACCGCATACCTTTCAGTTGAATCCAGCCGGCGTGATTACCGACGCTTTCCCGTCGCTCCCGGATGAAGGGATGATCGGTACCTTCGAGCGCAGGCAGGCGCTCGGCCGCGAAGACGTCACGTTTCTGAGCTGGGACCATCCGATGGTGATGGGGGCGATTGACCTGTTGCTCGGCGGCGAACGGGGCAATTGCAGTTTCGGCGTCTGGGCCAGTCCTGCGGAAAAGACCCTCTTAATCGAGCTCACCTACGTGCTGGAGACGATTGCCGAAAGCAAACTTCACGTGGATCGATTTCTGCCCCCCACTCCGATTCGAGTCGTGATTGACCACAAGAATACAAACGTCTCCGACGAGTTCCCTGCTGTCCTGATCGATCAACATCTGACTCTCGGGAAACCCTACAAGCTCATCGACAACGCGAAGATTTCACAAGAGGTCATTCCGGCCATGCTCGATACGGGCCGTAAAATTGCCGAACGGCAGGCCGGGGATTTGGTCAAAAACAGCAAATCGAAAATGCTGCACCTGCTGGACCACGAAATCGCCCGGCTAAAAACGCTCGCGAAGGTCAATGATCACGTCCGACCCGAGGAAATTCAACTGGCCGAACGGCAATCCGGATTGCTCGTCAAAGCCATCGACAGCGCCCGACTCCGCCTCGATTCGGTCCGCATGATCTGGAAAGGCTCGCCCGCCGCGCTCGAATGATGAAATCCCCAAACCCAATCGGACGCTTACGACTGGCCGGAAAGCTCGAAGGCATTTCATTCATCCTCCTGCTCTTCGTCGCGATGCCGCTCAAATATCTGGCCGGCCAACCGATGGCTGTTCGGGTTATCGGCATGGCGCATGGCATTCTATTTCTCGCCTACTGCTTTTGCCTGTTGCAGGCAAAGTTCACGACCAATTGGCCGCTCAAACGGGTCGCCGGTTTGTTTGTTGCAGCGCTGTTGCCGTTCGGCCCATTCATCGCCGACCGACGACTCAAGCGGGAGGAATGGGATTGGGCCGGGCAATAGCTGCGCTAAGGGAACAAAAAAACGGCAGCCATTCCGGCTGCCGTTTGTCGAATTTATCCAAAGAAGATTAGTTGCTGTCTTTCTTCTTCTTCTTGCCACCCTTGCGGGCTGCGCCCTGGAGTTCCTTCATCTTGGCCTGCTGTTCCTCGGTGAGGATTTCCTTCAACTTGGCCTGGTAGTTCTTCTGGATTTCCTTCTGCTTGTCCTTGTCCTTGCCGGCTTCCTTACGAGCGGCGCCGGTCTCCTTCTGGAGAGCCTGCATCTGCTTCTTCTGGTCAGCCGACAGGTCGAGCTTGGCAAGGGGGTTCTCGCGTTTCGCGCCCTTTTGACCAGCTTCCGGCTTTTTCTTGGCCTTCTTGTCGGCCGCCTTGAGGGCCGGCGTGAAGACAAACGCGCCAGCGAGGATGATGGATGTGATGAGTTTTGTGTATTTCATTTGATGTATTTTTCTTTTCTTAAACCTTCAGTATCAGTCTGAACCTTGGGTTGTAGAGAGGAAGACGCACGGGGAGTCAAAGTCGGTTACACATTTCGATCAATTTTTTTTACACATCCCTTGAGATTCACCCGCGAGCGGACAAGAAAGAAGGACAAGGACCAGAATCGTCGGCTTTTCAAATGCCTCCGGCCTCTCTAAACTCCCGGCTACGCATGAGCAGCAATCCGGTTCCACCCGAAACCACTCCGAATATCCTGACCACGACTGTCGGCTCTTACCCCGTGCCCGACTGGCTGGCCGCCCTCCCGAGCGAACAGGCGGTCATCGACGCCACCCGGGTCATCTTTGATTCCCAGCGCCAGGCCGGAATAGACCTTCCGACCGACGGGGAGTTGTATCGCTTCGATGTCAATCATCCGGACACCAACGGGATGATTGACTACTTCGTCGGTAAATTCGGCGGCACCGCCAAATCCGTTGGACGCTCGGACGGCGAGGCCTTTCGCGCCAAGCAGGAAATGGGTTTTCGCGCCAAACCGGCCGCTGTCGTTCTGGACGCGCTCACCGAAGGAAGCCTCAACCTGCTCGAAGACTGTCAACGCGCGGCGGCGGTGTCCGGCGGACCGTTCAAGTTCACAGTCACCAGTCCCTACATGCTGTCCCGAACTTTGCTCGACAACCATTACGGCGATTTCGAGAAGCTCACCATGGCCATTGCCGACCTGCTTGCGGACCAGGTGCGCGGCCTTCCTTGCGCCTGCCTGCAGGTGGACGAGGCAAACATCCCCGGCAATCCCGGGGATGGCCCTCTTGCCGCAGCTTCCATCAATCGCGTCCTTGACGCGTACGAAGGAACCCGCGCCGTGCACTTCTGTTTCGGCAACTACGGTGGACAGACCATTCAATCGGGTGGCTGGAAACCATTGATTGAATTCCTGAACGCGCTGCACACCGATCACCTTGTCCTCGAACTGGCGCATCGCCCCGATGACGACCTCGACGCCCTGAAGGAACTCGATCCAAAAATCGGCGTCGGCATGGGTGTCGTGGACATCAAGGTGAACCACATCGAATCCGCCGATCAAATCGCCGCCGCCATTGAGAAGGCGGAAAAGAAACTAGGCGCCGGTCGGGTGAAATACATCCACCCAGATTGCGGTTTCTGGATGCTCAAACGCAGCATCGCTGATCGTAAAATCGCCGCGCTGGCGCAGGGGCGGGATAAGTTTTTGGGTCGGTAGTATCGAATTCCCGGATTCCGAAGTTGGGGAGCACGCCCGCCACGGGTGTGGCTGGCCGCGCCTCGCGGCCAGCGTTTTGCGCGCGAGACTGACACATACGCGTGGATCGTTTCGGTTCGACCGCATTTTCCGCGAGGGCGCGCTCCCCTTTTCTATCTCGGAATTCGGGATTTACTCAGACGGAGCAAACAATCAATCAAAAATCCGATTAC
>CALBIE010000811.1 GCA_937893495.1 uncultured Verrucomicrobiales bacterium
ACACGATTTCCGTGATGATGGATTCGCATTCGGTTGCCAGCGTCTCCTTGTAATGGAGCATAATCTCGCGGGAGCTTTCCTCGTCACGGGTGCGGAATGCCTCGGACGTTTTCTTGAACAACTCCGTGATTTCCGCCTCAACCTTCGCCACCCGGTCTTCCAATGGTCCGCAGGTCAACTTGGCTTGATGCGAAGTCGCCAGATCATAAATGTTCTTCGTGTAATCCCCGATTCGCTCGATGTCGATGACGATGGAGGCGATGGCGAGACCGGAACTGAGTTCGGAACCGCTCACGGCGAGCTGGGTTAAAATTTTTCGGCGAATACTCCGCTCGGCCTTGTTGACCGCCTTGTCGGCGTCGAAAACCTCGGCTTTCACTTCGGCCGAATCAGTGTGGCGCAATGACTCGATGGAGGCCTGGAACATCTTCCAGTCGAGATCGAGCATCCGGTTGCATTCATCGAAGGCCTGTTGGACCAGGCTTTCCGTCTGAAACAGTGCTTTGAGTGAGGCAAACATAGCGCGTCAATGGGCCGGGCACGGGTGGGGCATCGTCCCCTTGCAATCCGTTCGGCATCGGAATAATGAACTGCATACCGGGCACTCGTCCACCTCCGATTTTGATCAGTTGTTCACCATGATGGTGCGTGTCGGTAAACGCCGGTCGCCGTCGCTGGTCACGATATTGTAACATTCTTGTAACGTGGTCTTCGTTGTGGAATTCCGCCGGACGTGGCACCTTCGGTGCGTATGGCGCTGAAGATACTGGTGGTGGATGACGAACCTGATGCCATTGATCTCATCCAATTCAATCTGAACGGCGCCGGCTTCGAGGTCGTGACGGCGGCGGATGGCGCGGAGGCGCTGAAGAACGCCCGTAAGTTCGCGCCCGATCTGGTGTTGCTGGACGTAATGTTGCCGGAAATTGACGGGCTGGAAGTCTGCAAGTTGTTACGGCGCGACCCGGCCACTTCGGGCATTCCCATTATTATGCTCACCGCAAAGGCCGCGGAGATTGATCGGGTGCTGGGACTCGAACTCGGCGCGGATGACTACGTGACCAAGCCGTTCAGTCCACGGGAACTGGTCCTGCGGGTAAAAAAGCTGTTGAGCAGACGTCAATCGGCTGATTCGGAATCTGCGATTTTGAATTTTGGAGATTTGGTCGTGGATGTGGCCGGGCACGGGGTGTCGGTCAATGGCAAGGAGATCGAACTGACCGCTACGGAATTCAAATTACTGCGAGTGTTGGCACAGCGGCGCGGGAGGGTGCAATCGCGCGATCAGTTGCTCAAGGACGTCTGGGATTATGACAGCATGATCGACACACGCACCGTGGACACCCACATGCGGCGCCTGCGCGAGAAACTGGGTAAGGCTTCCAGATACCTTGATACTGTTCACGGCGTGGGTTACCGGTTTCAGGTCGCCTAGTTGTGGAAACGTTCTGCGTCGGCATTGACGAGGGGGCAACCTTTTCTTCAAGGTTCGCTTGATGTGGCCAACTGTCGCCGTCCTTCTTGCCGCTTTGCTGCTATGGGTCTTCGCTCAATGGCGGCGCGAGATTAGCGTCCACCGTGCCGAGACCAGGCGAGTCACGAAGGAATGCGCGGCTGCCGAGGCGCGCCATCATGCGGCCATCAACTCGGTACGGGCGGAACAGCAGACGCTGTTCAATTCGATGGCGGAAGGAGTCCTGATTCTGGACGCGGCGGGGAAAGTCAGATTATCGAACGAGGCCTTCAACAGGTTCTTTGAGCTGGAAACGAGCATTACCGGACGCAGTTTGATGGAGGCGATGCGTTCACATGAAATCCAGGAGCTTTACGAGCGCACTCTCGTCGAAGGTCAGGTGCAGGAGTTTGAACTCAATCCGACCCATCTCCATGAACAACTGTTGCAGGTGAACTCCGCCGTTGTTCTCGACTCGAACAACCGGTTGCAGGGCATGATTCTGATTTTTCACGATCTCACCCGCCTCAAACAGCTCGAAAACACGCGCCGGGAATTCGTGGCCAACGTCAGTCACGAATTGCGAACGCCACTCTCTCTCATCAAGGGTTTCGTGGAGACGTTGATTGATGGCGCGAAGGACGACCCGGAAGTGGCAACGAAGTTTTTGCGTACGATTGAAAAACACGCGGATCGATTGACCTTTTTGATCGAGGATTTGTTGACGCTGTCCCATCTGGAGTTCGGAAAGTCGTTGATGAATCTTCAGGAAGTCGAGTTGAGACCGATTGCGGCGCGCGTGGCCGAGGATCTTGCCTCTCGCGCCGATGAGCGAAGCGTGACGCTTGACAATCGGATCGCTGCGGAGATTCGCGTGCTCGCGGACCCGGCCCGATTGCAACAAGTCCTGTTCAACCTTGTTCATAACGCCATCAAATACGGCCGGAAAGAGGGTGCGGTGATTCTTGACGCACGGTTGTTGGATGAGGGCTTGGCGGAGGTTTCCGTTCAGGACGACGGTCCCGGCGTTCCGGCGGAGGCTCAGGATCGAATTTTCGAACGATTCTATCGGGTGGACAAGGCGCGGTCCCGGGAACAGGGCGGAACGGGTCTTGGCCTCGCTATTGTGAAACACATCGTGCAATCGCACGGCGGCGAATGCTGGGTGCGCAGTGAGCCGGGAAAAGGAGCGGAGTTTTTCTTCACGCTGCGGATGGAGTGATTATAGGTCGGTGATTACGCGAATCCGGGAATTTTGTTGGAGTTCACGCTTTAGCGTGTCCGGACAACCTGCTGCGGAAAAGTTGAACTCCGTCGAACGTGGACGTCAGGCAACCATCACACACTTTTACTTGTTCACGGCTGCGGATGGAGCGCCGGCTTTCAACCGGCTTAAACCTGTCATTCCAACAGCACGGGTCCAGATGAAATCCGATATGGCGTGCAATGAAACGGTTAAGCCGGCAACATGCCGGCGCTCCCGTTCAGTTGACGAATCGCCGCAGGGGCTTGATTTCCCGACTTCCACGCTTTCCCGTGTCAGGCGATTGAAATAGATTCCCCGCGCGATGGATCAAAAAGCACTCATAGACGGTCTGATTTTTATGCTCTGCTTCATTCCGATCGTGACGTTTCACGAGTTCGCGCATGCTTGGGTCGCGTGGAAGCTCGGCGACGACACTGCCTATCGGGAGGGAAGGGTAACGCTGAATCCACAGTCGCACATCGATCTGCTGGGGACCCTGATTGTGCCGGGAATTGCCGTCGCGATGATGGCCTCGGGCGGACCGGGCTTTATTTTTGGTTGGGGCAAGCCCGTGCCGGTGAATCTGAACAATCTCCAAAACGTGCGCCGCGATGACAATCTGATTTCCCTCGCGGGACCGGCGATGAATGTGTTGCTGGCTTTCATCGCGATGATCATCGCCAAAATCGCCCTGATGGCGGGCGTTGAATCCGTACAGGAGGCCGCGTTTCGGTTGGCCCAGTTGAGTTTGTTTCTCTGCTTCTTCAATCTGTTGCCCATCCCGCCGCTGGACGGTTCACATGTGCTGAAAAACATCATTGGGATGAGTCATGAGACGTATGCAAACCTGGCACAATACGGAATCATCATGGTGATTGTGGCGATCCAGATTCCGGCCGTTTCAAAATTCCTCGTCGTGAGCACGTACGGGACGCTGGCGGCGATGATGAAGGTTTTGGGCTTGATGTGAGCCGGGGCTCCGCCGGTGTTGAAGTGTGGGCCTCTCTCGGTTTCTTGCACGGACAGGTTGGCAATGGGCGTATCCGCGCACTGCCCCTGATCGGAGCGCGGCATTGATGCCGCAGAGACGTGGTCGGAAAAAAACGATTTCGAGAATCCGCCCGCCCAATCGGCGAATGGACATTTCTGCGGCCTCAAGGCCGCGCTCCCGGGGAGCAGTGCGCGGATACGCCCGTTGGCAATGCGGTTGACGCTTCGAACTGGACGTTTGCACTCTGCCGTATGGACACTTGCGCCTGGGACCCTATATCCGAATGGAGTGGCGTCACTTCTCCAGGTCAAAACCTGGGTGGGGCTGCGCGAAGCCGTTGACTGTAAAAGAAGGATGAGATCAGAGGTTCGGCGTAGCCTCACCCCACCAGAGATGACGTGCGCTCCCTTGGCTCAGTGATTCACTGAAATATTGGGATCCGACAACGATAATGCGCGAAATCAAAATGCGCTTTGTTTCGGAGGTGAGCCGCAGTAGCATCCATCGCAGTGCAGCAGATGAAGACCTTTGGCGAGTTGGGTTTCCCCGGACGGTTGATTGCCGTCGAGGGATTGGATGGCTCGGGCAAATCCACCCAAATCTATCTGCTCAAACGCTGGCTGCAACTTCAGGGATTGAAGGTCTATTTTTCCGAATGGAATTCCTCCCAACAAGTCAAGAGCGCGACGAGCAAAGGCAAAAACCGCGAGTTGCTCACCCCGACCACGTTCAGCCTGATTCACGCGACGGATTTCGCGGACCGCTATGAGCGGCAGGTGTTGCCTCTGTTGCGCGCGGGTTACCTCGTTTTGTGCGATCGCTACATCTTTACCGCGTTCGCGCGTGATGTGGTGCGCGGTTGTCCGCCTGACTGGGTGCGCGGTATCTACAGCTTTGCCGCGTTGCCGGACATGACATTTTTCTTCAAGGCGGGACTGGAAGTTTCTTTGAAACGAATTCTCGATGGACGCCCGCAATTGAAGTACTTCGAAGCGGGAATGGATCTCCGGCTCTCAACTGATATCTACGAGAGCTTTCGCATTTTTCAAGGGCGCATGCTGGAACAATATCTGGCGATGAGCACGGAGTTCAATCTGACCGTGATCGATGCGAATACGGCGATTGAGCCGCAACAGGCGTTGGTCCGGCAACTGGTGGCCAGTTGCATTGACATGGCGTCGTTTGAGCATGGGCCGAAGAAAAGAAAATAGTTGTCATGCCGGGTGAATCAAACATACGAAGAAAGAGCCGAAAGACGAGTCGTTCGCCGGAAGTGGTGATGCCGCGGCCCTCGAAGCGGCAGTTTTATGGGCATGGAATTCCCGGGGTGGATCCCTCGCGCCTGGCGGGAAAACTGATTGTCGTTGAAGGAGCCGACGGTTCCGGGCGGTCCACGCAGTTGTCCCGCATGGTGGATTGGCTGGAGGGCTCGGGACATGCCACGGTGCAGGTCGGATTGAAACGGTCAAATCTCGTCAGCGAGGAACTCGAGAATGCCAAGCAGGGAAACATCCTCAGTCACATGACGCTGGGTCTGTTTTACGCCACCGACTTTGCCGATCAATTGGAGAACGCAATTATCCCAGCGCTCAAGGCCGGGTTTATTGTCCTGTGTGATCGTTACATCTACACGTTGATGGCGCGGGACATGGTGCGCGGAATGGAAGACGAATGGTTGCGTAATCTCTACGGCATCGCCCTCGTGCCGGACGCGGTCTTTTATCTGCAGGTCTCGCCGGAGAATCTCGTTCAGAGAAATTTTTCGAAGAACCAGGCATTGGACTATTGGGAGAGCGGAATGGATCTCGGGCTCTCTCGGGATATGTTCGACAGCTTCCTGAAGTACCAGTCTTTGTTGATCGAACAGTTTCAAAAGCTCCAGAAGATATACGGGTTCGATATTGTGGATGCTGATCAAGCGGTGGAAAAGGTGGACGGCCTGTTGCGGCGCAAGATGAGAAAGGTGCTGACCGGGCACGACAAATGAGCTCCGAAAAGACGAACTTTTACGTCGGTGTCGATTTAGGGGGCACCAAGATCCTGGCTGGGGTCTTTGATGCTTCGCTGCAATTACTCGGTAAGATGAAGCTGAGCACGAAGGGGGAGCGTGGAGTCAAGGAAGTGATTCAACGCATTGTCCGGTGCGCGCGCGAAGCGGTGGATGAGAGCGACCTGAAACTGGCTCAGATTCAGGCAGTTGGCATCGGTGCGCCGGGCGCGGTGGATGCCAAGTCCGGCAAGGTGATTTTTGCACCGAACCTGAAATGGGAAGACGTCCCGTTGCAGAAGGAGTTGGAGAAGCAACTTGAGCGGCCCGTGTTTGTCGAGAATGACTGCAATGTCTGCGCGTTGGGCGTGTATGAAATGGAGTTGGACTGCAAGCCGGATTCGATGGTTGGAATTTTTATTGGCACGGGAGTGGGCGGCGGGCTGATATTCGACCGCAATCTTTACTCCGGATTTAATCTGACGGCCGGTGAAATCGGGCACATGGTCATCGACATGAATGGGCCGAAAACCACTTGGGGTCCGCGCGGCACGTTCGAATCACTCGCCAGTCGCACGGCTATTTTCAATCGGATTAAAGAGTCGGTCAAGGCAGGCAAAAAGACGGCTCTCACTGAAATGCTTGGTGACGAATTGGATGATTTGCGCAGCGGCGATTTGCGCAAGGCCATTAAGCGTGGCGATAAACTCGTTGAGGAAATCGTGATGGACGCAGCGCACTGTACGGGAATCGCGGTGGGTAATGTAATCAACCTGCTGAATCCGCAGGTGGTCATGCTCGGTGGAGGAGTGATGGAAGCGTTGGGTAAGGTAATGATTGACTCGATTCGAAAAACCGCCTTCGAACACACCCTTCCTGGAACAACCAAAGGAATCGAGATTCTCGTTTCAAAGCTCGGCGACCTCGCGGGGATTACCGGCGCGGGCGTGCTGGCTAGACGGAATTCGTAATCTGCCATTGCCATGGAGTCATTCAAGGGGCCTCCGCTCGCAGTGAACGCGCCAACGGATTCCGGTGAGATTCGCGCCGTCATCGACGTCGGCACAAACTCGGTAAAACTTCTGATTGCCAGCGTTACGTCGGGCAGGGTTGTTCCGCTTTTGGAAACGGCTCAACAGACGCGTCTCGGCCGGAACTTCTACTCGGATTATCTGCTCAAGGCCGAGGGAATAAAGGCGACGGCTGAAACAGTCGGGCATTTCGCGAGTCTTGCGCGGGAGCGCGGCGCAATATCTTTGAAGGTGATTGCGACGAGTGCCGCGCGCGAAGCGAAGAATGTGCAGGATCTGATCGCGGCGATTGAGTACGCGAATGGGGGCGAAATGATCATCATCAGCGCGGAAACCGAAGCCCGGTGGGCCTATCGCGGAGTGGTGACGCATTTGCCTGGTGTCGGTGATTCATTTCTAATTGTCGATATCGGGGGCGGCAGCACAGAGTTCATCATCGGTCGCGGAGTTGAACCGTTGCGATCGGCTAGTTTTGAACTCGGCTCCGTCCGCATGTTGGAAAACGCTTTGCTGGATGACCCGCCCGGTCCGGAGGCATTAATGCGGGCCAGGACAGAACTCAGGCAGTTTTTTGCAGTCAACGTTCTTCCCGTGATGCTGCCCGCTTCGAAATCTGGCGAATCACGGTTGTCGGGACTCATTGTCACCGGTGGCACGGGTGCGATCCTGGCGCGCATTCAAGCCGAAATGGAAGATTACAATCGGGATCGAATTGAGGCAGCGCGGTTCGACCGCCAGAGTTTTGGCGAGCGAGTCGAACAACTTTGGTCGATGAAACTTGCTCAGCGACAGGCCTTGATTGGCCTGCCATCCGAACGGGCCGATGTCATCCTGTTCGGGGCGGCGATTTGTGAGGCTGTGTTAAACGCGTTTGAATTGCCGGAAATGCGTGTCAGCACTCGGGGAATGCGTTTTGG
This sequence comes from uncultured Verrucomicrobiales bacterium, assembly GCA_937893495.1. Lineage (GTDB taxonomy): Bacteria > Verrucomicrobiota > Verrucomicrobiia > Limisphaerales > JAYPXF01 > CALBIE01. The sequence goes on from CALBIE010000811.1 coordinate 7,626, forward strand.
TGCCGTGCTCGATGGCGATTGACGCGGATGTAGTGGCACAAAATGCCATTTTATATGAAAAACCGGTCAAATTCCGTGCATCGGCCGACAAAAGCAGCAATTCTCACTTTGGCGGAGCGCCGATTTGAAATCGGCTTAAACCGCCCGAAAGGAAAGCAGTTCTCGGTGTCGTCAGGTAAAAAGCCGGCTACAAGCCGGCGCTCCGTTGCCATAATGAGAATTGCTGCGGCAAAAGAGTTTTCCTGCCGGTGAGTCTGTGCGACAACAGGGGTGATGCATCTGTCGAAAAGAATATTTGGGAATCGAGCGTTCACCCTGATCGAATTACTGGTGGTGATTGCTATCATCGCTATTCTCGCTGGAATGCTGCTGCCCGTGCTGGGTAAGGCAAAGAGGAAGGCTCACGCGATTTCCTGTTTGTCGAAAGTTCGCCAGTGGGGGATTGCCATGAACCTCTATATGGACGATCGGAATTCCATCTTTCCGTTTGAAGGTACCGCGAGCCAACCCATTGACCGGGGGAAAAATCTTAGTGCATGGTATAATCAGGTGGCGCGTTTCATGGACAAGGAACCATTGGCGACCTTGTATCGCAACCGGACTCCCCCTCTTCCCGGCGGTCGTGGCGCGTTTCTGTGTCCGGGTACCGTTCGGCGAGATGTTACGAATGCCACGGTGAATCTGCCGTTTTTTGCGTATGGGATGAACGGACGGCTCGATCCTGACGAGGGAGGAAATCGAAATACTAAAACGTTGCAAAAGAGCGGTGTCAGTCGGCCATCGCTGACGATCATGTTTACTGACAACAACGAAAACCGGCTGCCGTATGTCACGGCGCGCAACGCATTTCCCCGGCACGATTTCAGCTCCAGCGTGTTTTTCGTGGATGGGCACGCGTCGATGGTGAAGTCGAACGAGTTGTTTCGGACGCCCCAGGAGGATGTCAGTGCCGCTGCGGAATGGCGCACCGGGCGGAAAGTCTATTGGTTTCCCGGTAAGGGCACCCCACGTTGACCGGGGAATCAATTGCTGTCTGGGCGGAAAAACAGAGCTCCAATAATACCCACCGCGAACAGGGCGACGAGAAGCCCCACGAAAATCCAGATGATAATCGAAGTCCTGTATTTGATATGCGGAGTCGCGGCGATGGCTCCTCGGTAGCGGTCCGAGAAAACTATCTTCCCTTTCTTGCCGAAAAAAAGGAAGAGGATATACCCGTTGATCAAGGTGCCGATCGGAATTCCGATTAACCCGACCCCGGAAAATATCGCGACTGGTATCTTTGACCATTGTTTGAGATTCCGGATTCCGGAGGCGATCCAGAACTGAAGGACTGCAAGCCCTGCGATGACGCCTGAAACTAACCATGGTATCCATCCGGGAGCATCAGGATTTGGCCGTGCGACAAAGGGCCCGACCATTGCGGCCAAAGCCAAAATAACGCCACCGAGTAAATAAAGGATGCCCACCGACTTCACTGATGCTTCATGGCTTAGGAATTCCTTGCGCAATTGTTCGGCATCCGTATTCAGCGGGTCGCCTTCGCGCATTTTCTGGACGAAGACTGGCTTGCATTTGGCGCAGACGCTGGAATTTCCCAATTGCACGACCTCATCGAGGGAGAACTCCCCACCGCATTCCGCGCAGACAGTCGTTAATGCCGGTGGAACATTGGAGGCCGGGTCGCTCCCTTGATCAAACTCGCCGTACGCTATCCATTCGGGCATTCCTTCGCGCCAGACGAGCGTCTCAGCCGTAACGACTCCCTGTTTCACAATTTGGTCAAACTCTGTTTCTGAGACCGGACCGAGTTGTTGGTCCTCTCTTGCGTAATACCAGCTCATGGCAAAATAATTTTAAAGAGAGTGTCGTTTTTAAACTGCGGCTCGATCTCATATCCCTTTGCTTTGTCAAAAGTCAATGAGTTGGCGGGTTTCCAGATTCCTAAAGAGAGGAGTTCACGGCTCGAAAACACGAGTCACCCGGGTAGCTGCTCGTACTCTCGCATGACAAACCGATCGGTCATACTCGCGACAAAATCGCACACCGTTCGCCGAAGACCATCGCTGTCGATCCGATTGTGAAAGGGGGGCTCGATCGCTTCCGGATGTCGCACAAAGTGATCAAATACGCCTTCCAGCATTTGCATGGCCCTCCGATGAGGCTCGTGGACCGCCGGGTGGTAATAGAGGTTCGCGTAAAGATACTTGCGCAATTCCAGGTTGAGCAGGCGCCGCTTGTCGCTGTAGCCAATGAGTCGATTGTCTTGTAGTCGTACATCATCCACGGTTTTAACGCCGGATGCCTTGATCTTCTCGAGCGAACGGAGCACAACGTCTTTGACCTGATCATCGATGATGCAACGAATCGTGAAATATCGCCGCGATTCGTCGGGAAGTTTTCCGAATTCCTTTTCCACTCGTTCGGTTGCGCCTTGCCAGATTTGCACCTCGAGTTTGAGCCGCGATTCGTCGAGCAGGCCGGCGTCGAGTCCGTCGTCAAGGTCGTGACTGTAGTAGGCGATTTCGTCGGCGACATTGGCGACCTGGGCTTCCAGGGAAGAGGATTTGGCGTCGAAGCCGGGCCGCCGGCTCGGATGATCGTGCGCGGTGTAGTGCTTGATTAAT
>CALBIE010000812.1 GCA_937893495.1 uncultured Verrucomicrobiales bacterium
CGGACCAGATAGTGTTGCTTCAATCCGTCTCGGCCAGGTACAGCAACAGCAAGATTATCCGCCCGACCATCGTGCCACAGTCGCGATGACTCGACTGATTGGTATCCGGAAAAACTAACTGCCGCAAAGAGCCACTTCGAAGTGGGACGTCAAGCCATTGACGGGGCCGGGTGGGGAGCCGGGGAAGTCCAGTCACCCTCTCCTTTGACGACGGTGCCATTCTGCAATTGCTGGTGAAGGCTTTCCGGCCACTCCTGGGTGAGGAAACGATAAATCCAACCCTTCGATTTCCGCAACCGCTGATAGGCCTGCTTCAGATCGAGTACCATCGTAATTCGTCGGCAGGGGCAATTGAGTTCGCCAACGTCATGGGTCGCAACCGGAGTGAATCCCATCACCCTCGTGTGAAACAGGTAAGGGCTGTGCTTCTCACCTTCAAAAATATCGGTGAGATAATGAGAAAACCCCTTTTCAAGCGTCTCCTGCGTCGCCGCCCGCATCAGACTGGCCGCCACCATGAAACTCCGTCGCTCATCGGGAATGACGGCAAAACGGCCAATTTCGGCGATCCGGTTATTGCGTACGAATTCCTCGACGTTCAGAGTTCCATCCATTGGTTTCAAGCCGTACTGGTGATACAATTCGAGCGGCGGATCGTACATCACGCGCAAAACTCCCACCGGCCGGTCCTGCTTTTGCACCAGAAACCAACTGACATCATCCCGGTTTAAATCGCCGTCTTCAAAAACCTTGCCCCCGTCGGCGACCCAACTTTTTTCCCGTTCATAGGTTTCGCGCAGCACTTCGATGGCCGCCTGTCGCGTCGCCTCGTCGCGCACCCGCTGAACCTTGAGATCTTTCGAGCTAAACATGCTTCTTTCGGCTCGCCATTGGCTGCCAGGATTTACCCGACAGACGGGCAATTCCCAGCATTATATCACCATGCCATTGGTGAACCAACCTTCGATTTGGCTTTTCTGTTTTTTCCGGCGCAGGCATCGGCGTGCCGAATTCAATGATCATTCGCTCAAATTCGCGAATCGGCTTGTCTGATCGATGCTCGGGAAACCGAACTCCCGCCGGCACGACGGGAATCCCTTCGGTCAGCGATAACGTTGCCGCACCATTGAATCCGCGCAGCAGCTTTCGGGGCTCACGATTGGTAGTGCCTTCTGGAAAAAAGCCGATGGAATGACCTTCGCGCAACATTCGGCCGGCTGCCTCAAATGCCGGTTCCTTGTCCGTGAGCCACGGGCGGAAGATATTCAGGAATGCCGGGCGGGCCGGTTTGCGGTCGAGCAGGATCACCTGGCCCGCCCGATAGATCGGCCGGATGCCGGGTATCAGTTGAAGATTCCAATCGGCGATAAACCGAACCAGTTTGCCCTTGCGAACGCAACCAATGGTTGACGGAATGAACAGCGCCTCCAGTTTCTGGGTATGATTCATGGCCAGAATAAACGGATCATTTTCAATGGCCAGATGCTCCAGACCACGAAGCTCAATGATGCGGCTACCAAACGTCCCGGCAAAGAAGCGAAGGATTTGACGGTAGAACGGACGTCCCTTCTGATGCGGCATGGCGCACGTAAAGGCTTCGATTAAACCAAAGCCTTTTCGCTGCAACCCGTGTCCGACGGATTCTTCGGACCGGGCATCACCTATTTGCGCGCTAACTTGTTCCATCACGTTCGGCGGGAGCCGCCATATTTCGGTCCGCCAATCCTGCCTGGATTGGCTTCCCGGTTTTAGCGAGCCTGCAACGATTTACGAACAAAAAAGAAATTTTCAGACCGAGAACGGCAATTATCCAAGAAGTCTGTGATTCGATGGGCCAGGCCGCAAATGATTGACCAGGCAGAGGCGCTTTCCTTTAATCAGGCGACAGCGGCTGTGGGGCATCACTCGTGCACTGCCGCTGGAAACCGACTAATGTGCGCCATCTGCGGTATTATCCAGTTTGACGGGAAACCCGTTGATGAGAAGCGGTTGGTGGCCATGCGAGACGTCATGGTCAATCGCGGCCCCGAGCATGGCGGCGCGTGGTTTGGAACGGGCGCGGCATTGGGGCATCGGCGTCTGCGAATAATCGATCTCTCGCCACTCGGTAACCAACCGATGACGAATGAGGACGAATCCGTCTGGGTCACGTTCAACGGAGAAATCTACAACTTTCAGACGCTGCGCGATCAACTTATCGCCAGCGGTCACCGTTTTCGCTCGCAATCCGATACCGAAGTCATCGTTCACGGATACGAGGAATGGGGTGAAAAGATTTTTTCGCGACTCGACGGCATGTTTGCCATCGGCATCTGGGATATTCCGCGCCGGCAATTACTGCTCGGCGTCGATCGTTACGGCAAGAAACCCCTGTTTGTCTGGCGGAAGGGAGCTGCGGTTCATTTCGCCTCTGAGAACAAGGCGTTTCTCGAACTGCCTGAGTTCGAAAGACGAATCAACCCACGGGCCGTCGAGTGTTACCTGCACTACCTCGCCACGACGACGCGCCATTCGATTTACGAAGGCGTGGAGAAAATCCGGCCCGCCCACTATCGGGTAATCACGGTGGATCAGTCGCGGGATGAGTGTTACTGGCGTCCGAATTTTTCTCGAAAAGAAAGATTTTCTGAAGATGAGGCGCTCGAAGCCATTGATGAGAAACTAAAGGCTGCCGTCCGGAAGCGAATGATCAGTGATGTTCCACTGGGCGCCTTTCTCAGCGGCGGAATCGATTCCAGCCTGGTTGTTGCCATGATGAGCCGGATCTCAGACAAACCGGTCAAGACGTTTTCCATAGGTTTCAAGGAACAGGATTTTTCCGAACTCGAATACTCGGATGCGGTGGCGAAGAAATATGCTACTGAGCATCAGCAAATCATTCTTGAACCGGACGTGCTCGATATTCTGCCGTCGCTCGTTTGGGAATACGGCGAACCCTTTGCCGATTCGTCCGCACTGCCGACCTACTACGTGAGCAAGGCGGCGAAGGACTACGTCACGGTCGCTCTCACCGGGGATGGTGGCGATGAGCAGTTCGCCGGTTACGACTTATTCAGGGTTTCCTGGCACGCCCGGCGATTCCAGCGACTGATGCCGGGACCGCTTCGCCGGGTGATGGAAAACATGTTTTGTACCGGCCGCCATCGGGCGCAGTCCGGTTGGCGGAAGAAACTGGAGATTCTGCTGACACAAAGCAGTTCCGATCCCGCGCGTCGTCACGGGTACTGGCTCGGTTTCACGCCCGCCGACCGCGACGAATTATACACCGACGATTTCAAGGCCGGGCTCGGCGGCTATTCTGCCTGGCAATT
>CALBIE010000813.1 GCA_937893495.1 uncultured Verrucomicrobiales bacterium
CCATTAATTTGATTCATACCGGGCGATACGACTTTACTTATGTTTTACCCCTGCTGAGCCAGCCCATGTTGTACTAGTTTGCCCGTTTGCCGGACAGGGCATGATTCAGTCGCTCCCGCCGTTTAGTTTTGGATTTCCGCCCCAATTTCTCCACTTCTTTGAAGAATTCTGAATAATTGCCACTTTTTTCCGCTAGCAAGGCGACGAACCCAGGGACCAGATCGTGATATGTGGAGACGGTATTCAGGCGCGGATTGCTGATAGGCTCAGTCAGCCACGATTCGTAATAGCGGGCACCCCATTCTTTCCTCAGTGCCCTAAGATCATCTCTAAATTCGTCGAGAACGGTAGTTTTCCGCGCCCGCCTGTCTGCTTCTCCTCCGGCGTTGGTATCCGCGTAGAGCCGCGCCAGGTTTGACCGGACGGCTTTCACCAACGCGACGAATTGTAACCGCCGCTTCTGCGCCGCTTCCCATTTTGCCAGCGCCTCTGAATCGTTGCGCTGCTTCAGCCACAGTCGGACGCCAGCCTGTTCCACGGCCGTCGCAAAGGCCTCGTTAAACGGCGTATCGCCCGAAACGTACACTTTATGGTGCGCCAGTTCGTGAAAGACGAGCCCCGCGAGACCGGCCTCGTCGCGATGGACCCAGGTATTCAAAACCGGATCGCTGAACCAACCGAGCGTCGAGTACGCCTCGACGCCACCGACATAAGCCTCGTAACCCTCCGCCCGCAATTTCTCCGCGTAATGATTGGCTGCCGATTCGGAAAAATATCCGCGATACGTCTGCCGGCCGACAATGGGATACCACCACGACTTGGCCTTGAGCGAAAACTCCGGGGTGGCCTGAACATTCCAGACGACATACTTGCGATCGACATCGGCGTAGCGGAGATAATGCCGACCCGGATTCAGTTTCAATTCACGCTCAGCAAACTCCCGCAACTCCCCAATCAACAAGAGCCGCTTTTTCAGATCGGCAGGCGTTTCCGGAGAATCGAGTACGTGTGAGATTTTCTCCTGCTTCGAGATAATTTGAAACTGACCCCGCGCCGCCTGTCCGTAGTAACCGAGATTGCCGCAGCCGGCGGCGAGTATGACGGCGACTCCCATCAAGCCGGCCAGCAATCGCCGCCTCCATTTGAGACTCCAGCGCGTTGGAAACAATCGCGTCGCCATCCAGTCAAATCGTTCGATCAGTTTCACAGAGGCTCAGGCCACCGCGCACGCCGCGCGGGTTGATGTCCGCCAGCCGGTCCGGCCGGCGCGGCGACGCCACATCGTAGCGCAGGCTTCCAGCCTGCACCGACGCGTCAATTGCCAACGAGCGCGTCCAGGTTGTCCGCAAAATGATTCATCCTGGCGCCCCCCCCATGCAGGCAGGATGCCTGCGCTACGGCTACCCGGCAGCACCGCACTCCCAGACGCTGTCGCGTTGTCGCTGGCACCGATGCCGGCAGACGCTTTTCGTACGAGGCGGAACGATTGGTCCATCGATGTGAAAAGGATTGGGGGTACGACGAGGATTGCTGATCAGTCACCGCTTATCTGAATCGTGACCTTCCCAATTTCGCCGTCGAACTTGTTTGCGGCTCCGTAAATGCCGACCAATCCGCCATCGTCGCGGCCAACTTGAAGTCCATCAATCGGATGACTGCTGATCGGCTTGAGATTCGTCGTCACCGATTGTTTGCCTGCAACCGCAAGCAGCGATTTTGAATCCGCACCCACTTGCAGTCGCGCGGTCAACATGATTCGCCCGAAAGGCAGCGGCTTGTCATGCACCAGCTCCGTCAGTTTTCCACGATCACGGACGGCGAATATCGGTTTTCCCGCGCGGATGAAAAGCGACCATCCGAGTGAACTTCCTCCCTGCGCCACGATTACTCCGTCTTTTCCGGTATTCAGTATTTCCGCTGTCACCGTGAATGACTTGCCGGCAATGTCTGGCGAATTATCCCCGTCCAGCGAAGCGCCCGGCTTCAGTTCAAAGCGTTTTTTTTTATTCCGTTTCTTTTTCGCGGCTCCAGGCTCTGCCTTCTCGCCGTAGGCCGGTTTCCAGATCCACGGCAGCACATTCGCCCGTTTCGCGTAGGTCTCCCATTGAGAGACCATCGCCTTGACTTTATCCGGTTGTTTCGCGGCAATGTTGTTCAACTCCGTGCGATCCGCATCGATGTCATAAAGCTCCCATGCGCCCGCGCTGCCTTTGGCGACCAGCTTCCATTTTCCATCCCGCACCGCGCGATTGCCTTCGTGTTCCCAGAAGATCGGATTGGGCCGATTGACCGATTTGCCATTAAACGCCGGCGCGATCGAGACTCCTTCCAAAGGCGTAATCTTCACCCCCTTGACTGCCGCCGGATATTTCGCGCCAGCCAAATCAACACATGTCGCCATCAAATCAATCAGGTGCGCCGGCTGCCCCTCGAACTGTCCATTTCGTTTCGGTGAAATGCCCTTGGGCCAGTGGGCGATGAGAGGCGAACTGATTCCGCCTTCATGTACCCAGTGCTTGTATTCACGAAATGGTGTGTTTGAAGCATTTGCCCACGAGAGGCCGTAACCGAGATAGGTATCCGACGGTCCCGCCATCACGCTGCGGCCCTGCCTGACCGGCTTGCCGTCGCGCGTGCGCCGGGGAATCATGTCGGACTGCAATTCGTCGGGGCGCATTGGTTTGATTTCCTCCGGTTGACTGTCGCGATACGTCACTTTGTGTTCGCCTGCCTTCCCGCCACGTCCCATTCCCTCCGCGCAACCGCCGTTGTCAGCGAGAAAAAGGATGAGGGTATTGTCGAATTGCTTCGTGTCCTTGAGCGCCTTGACGATTCGGCCTACCCCTTGATCGAGGCTATCGACCATCGCGGCATAAACTTCCATCAACCGGGATTCCCATTCCTTGTCCGGTGCCTCTTTCCAGGCGGGCGATTTGGAATCGCGTGGTGAGAGCGGCCAGTCCTTTTTAATCAATCCCATCTTCACCATGCGTTCATAACGTGCGGCCCGAACCCCGTCCCAACCAGCGTCGTACTTGCTTTTGTACTTCGCGATGTCTTCCGGCCTGGCATGCATCGGCCAGTGTGGAGCCGTGAATGCCACATAGATGAAAAACGGCTGGTCCGGGTTCTTCACGCCATGCTCGCGAATGTAGCCGGCAGCGTGATCGCTAATCGCGTCTGTGTAATAGAAATTGTCACCCGGAGGAATCTGCGTGTTCTCCAAAGTCAAACTGTTCGGATCGAAGAAACTTCCCGCGCCGTGAATTGTCCCGAAGAACCGATCGAATCCCCGCTGGCGGGGCCAATTGAACTTCGGCCCTTCCGGCGCAACATGGCGCGTCACATGCCATTTACCGGACATGTAGGTCGCGTATCCCGCTGGCTTCAACACCTCGGCAATGGTGCGGCATTGGTTGTTCAGGTTACCGCGATAACCGTCGATCCCGCGGTCGTCCATCATGTGCCCCACACCCGCCTGATGCGGATACAAGCCGGTTATCAACGCCGCGCGCGTCGGGCAACATCGCGCCGTGTTGTAAAACTGGGTAAAGCGCACGCCGTTCTCCGCCAACCCGGCCAGGTTCGGTGTGTTGATTTCACCACCGTATGGGCTGATGTCACTGTATCCCATGTCATCAGCCATCATGATGATAATATTTGGACGCGGGGATTTCGCGGCCTTCACCGAATGCGACGGTGCGATGAGTGCCATCGTCAGAAAGATTTTCAATAATGAGTTCATGGGAGTTTAACTTTCGCTGTTTCGAGTTTCCTTGAATTTCTCGTGCCACTGATCGCGCCGCTGCTTGGCCGTTTCAAAAAAATCAACCACTGCCTCAATGTCACCGCGCTCCAGAGCCAATCGGAATTCCTCCAGGTCTTCGATGAAAACACCCAATACCCGCAGCAGGTGTTTGCGATTGCCAACAACAATGTCGCGCCACATTTCCGGCGAACCCGCCGCGATTCGCGTCGTGTCGCGGAAACCGGTCGAGCACAGTTCGCCCTGTTCGGCCGGATGCGCCGGGCTGAGTACATAGTTGGCAAGTTCGGCGGCGACGATGTGCGGCAGATGACTGCAACGACTCGTGAAATTATCGTGCAAGTCAGGAGTCAGTTGAATGACCCGGCAACCCACCGCACGCCAAAGTGCCTCCAGCATCTGCAACTTGTCATCGGGCGTCCGTTCAGTTGGAGTCGTTATACAAACGGCCCGTTCGAACAGATTCTCGCGAGCCGCACCTGGACCCGTCTGTTCGGAACCGGCCATCGGATGACTACCGATGAAGATACCGCCACGGGTGGCGATCAGCGGTTCAATCTCCGCAACCACCGATCCCTTGACACTGCCCACATCCGTTACGACGACACCCTTCTTCAGTGCGGGCAAAAGTTGCTCGCACAATGGCCGCATCTGGCCGAGCGGCGTGCAGAGCACGATCAGGTCGGCATCCTTGACCGCCTCAGCGAGGTCCATCGTGGCGTCATCCACCACGCCAAATTCAAGGCACTCAGCAACACTCGCCTCGCGACGTACATAGCCGACAACATGGGTCGCCAGTCCACGACGTTTGAGAGCCAGACCGAGAGAGCCGCCCAGAAGGCCGACTCCAACGATTGTCACGTTGGGGAAATGCACGCAGCGATGATGCGAAGGAGTACAGAAGTTCCAAGGGAAAAGTTCTTCAACTCGTACGCATGCGTCACAATTCCCTTGAAGGGCGATCCCTTCCTCAATGGTCATCTCACTCGCGGTTCGACCCAACTGAAGAGTTAAAGAGGAAGAGCGGAATGACGTTGATGGAAACTCGAACACGCCCGGTTTCCATGACTTACCTCACAGAATACCGTGCATCGATTACTGACTACTATTCCCCGCCGCCGCTTCCCGCACCCGCTCGACAACGACATCGGCCATCGACGGCTCATCCCCGATACTGCGCGAATACCACAATCGCTTGCCATGCTTCTCCGTTGGGTTGCGCCAGGTGGGTTGCCCCTCCGCCAGGCGCTTCTGTACAATTCGTTCCGGTTCGCCCAGCATCACCGGGATGTCTTCGAACGAATGCAGCCCATCGCTGATGAAAAACGGCACGACCACCAGGTTCTTTGTCCGAGCCATCTCCCAGCAGTCGCCAATGCGCGGTTCTTCCTCCATGAAAAGTGGATGCACGTTGGCGTAGATATTTCGGGCACGAATCAACTCGACCTGTCGCTCAATCGCCTTGCGTGACTGTTCGTTGTTTCCCGTGCCATGGCCGGCGATAAACAACGTCAGGTTTTCCGTCTTGGGCAGATGAGGAAACGGATGATCCGCAACGACCTGCTTTGCCCGGGCCAGCAGCACCTCAGTCATCGAATCGTGTGTACCGATTGGGCCGCAGTAATAAATCTTCTGGTCACCCTGGTGTAGCACGCGATTGAAAACCCCATCTCCCGTGGCGGCGAATCCCATTTCCCGGGGGATCACCTGCTCGGTGAAGTAACCTTCGCTGATAAACAACGGCACAATGAACACGCGGGGTGCGAATACCCCACGGAGTACCCCACTGAGTCCTGGCTCCAATTTCCAGAACGCCTCGTGAACCTGTTGGAAGTATCCCCGCTTTCGCAATCCCTCCGCATGCTGATAGGTTGGAGCCGCCGAGTCGCCGTTCAAAGTCGATCCGTGACCCACCAGCACCAGGGCTGCGTCTGAAAAATCTTCGCGCTGCACGACCAATGGTTAACTCGGGAAACCGAACCGGGCAAGGATGACAGAACGAAATGGCTCGCTGTCTGCCGGGATTGGAAAATTAAAAACGGATGAGCCGCCAAGAAAACTATTGCCAAGCAATGGGAAACCCCGTTTATTACGCCTCCTCTGGTTCGCGGGGTAGAGCAGCCTGGTAGCTCGTCAGGCTCATAACCTGAAGGTCGCTGGTTCAAATCCGGCCCCCGCAACCAACTTTCCCACTGATGGTTAGAAGCCTATCGGTCTCGAGAATCAGGATTGGCGATCGGCCAAACCCGTACTGTCTAAAAACTAAGATAGTGGAATATCGCCGGTATTTTCGAGTGTTTCAGCGTTTTGAGTATCCTCGTTTCAGGTCGGCATACGGTCAACTTCTCGGCATCTTTTCCGTGTTAACCCAAGGTCGTTTCTGCTCCAGTGCCTTGCCGGCTGGATCAATCGCGAACGACAGGAAGTCATTGAGTATCTGATGGAGAATGTTCG